>JABDAW010000137.1 GCA_013288905.1 Bacteroidota bacterium
CGGAAATTTCTCAAAAGCAAGTCCGATAATTTCCAAACCCTTCGATTTATAAGACTTATAAAAGGGCGCAAGGAAAGCACTTTCATCCATACAATTCGGACACCAGGTTCCCATGAGTTGAAGGATTACAACTTTGTCTTTATATTTCTCAGAAGGGAAATTTACTTTGGCACTGTCAAGATTTAAAAATGAAAATTTCATGCCTTCATAGCCCTTTTGCAAGTGCATCAGCGTATCAGCATCGGGAAGTGTGAATGCTTCATTCCGCCTGCCAATCCATGGCTCATGCCAATGTGCCCCTGACCAGAATTCCCCTGAAATAGTGCCATCACCATTCATTGTTGCCTTAAAAAGAAATAAATGACAACCGTCAAAAGTAGATAAATACATGGTGGAACCATAGACATTTCCTGCAAGATACCGATAGTCGCCGGTGGGAGTCAGGAAGGTACCATTTATGATCGTTCCGCTTTGAATAAATTCCCCGATAGCATCCGAACTATCAGGCGTTCCTTGCGAAAAATGTACTTCCCATTTGCCATTGAAATTCGCAGAAGGTTCATTCGCAGATTTAAAAAACCGAACATTTTGATTAGCATCGGCAGTGAACTTAATGACATTGTCAGTGACCCTGGCATGATTAATAAATACTCCTTCCATCCTCACGGGCTTAGAATTATAAGAGATAATTTTCGCTCTGAATTCCGCATCGAACACAGGCATTTTGATGAAGATGGAATCTCCAGCCATCGTTACTTCCTTGACTTCAATTCGTTCGTTACCGTTGATGAATGTGATGGTTGTTTTTCCAAGATATTCATCCATCGTGAAGTTGAAGGGAAGTTCAACATTTGAATGCAGCACGAGGATTGCCCGCCACATTACCGCTAATGCTTTTAATTTTACCATGCTGCAAAATTATGTTTTTCTTGTAAGATAAAGTTTGTGACTTGAAGGATGAAACTTAAACAATTTCATGTCTCAATATTCTATCATGGTTTCATTGCAAGAAAAACACCTGTAGTGTCATCCTTCTTAGTAAATAACTAATTTTGCTTCCTTAATGCATTTCACATAATATGTCTTATTCTTCACATCTAAATTTTACAAATTAATCATGCGCATAGATATTATTACCATTTTGCCAAAGTTATTAGAAGGACCCTTTAATGATTCCATATTATTAAGGGCACAGAAGAAGGGTCTGGTAGAGCTGAACATTCATAACTTGCGGGACTATGCCACTTCCAAACATAAGAACGTGGATGACTATGCTTTTGGCGGAGGGGCAGGCATGGTGATGATGATAGAGCCTGTATTTAATATCCTCAATCATCTCAAGAAAGCGACGACTTATGACGATGTCATTTACATGAGTCCTGATGGCGAAATGCTCAATCAAAAGATAGCGAATTCTCTCTCCTTAAAAGAGAATTTGATCATTCTCTGCGGTCATTACAAAGGCATTGATGAACGAATCAGGGAGCATCTTATCACAAGAGAAATATCTATTGGTAATTATGTATTGTCTGGCGGAGAACTCCCTGCTGCCGTGCTTTGTGACAGCATCATTCGCCTCTTGCCAGGGGTCTTGAATGATGAAATGTCGGCTCTCGAAGATTCTTTTCAGGATGATTTGATTGCGCCGCCTGTCTATACACGTCCATCAGACTTTAATGGTTGGAAAGTCCCGGATATTCTGCTCTCTGGTGACACTGCAAAGGTTGAGCAATGGAAGCTTGATAGAGCCATAGAAAGAACCAAAGAAAGAAGGCCTGATCTTCAGAATTGAGGGTCAAGCACCAACAGCATCATTACGAAAAATAGTTTTGCATTAAATGCCAATCAAATTTGGAAGATGCAGAGATGAATCAATTATTATTGTTATTCAATAGCATAAACATAAACCATCTTGTCAGAACTTCCTACGACAATATTGGTGTGTCTATCATTATTGAAATCTCCGAGAGTGAACGATGTAGAGCCTTTCAGCGGAAAGCCTTCATAGACGGTTCCGTCTTCATTAAATAGAAAAAGCTCATTCGTTTGGTCTGAAGTTACTCCGATTTTGCCTTTGCCATTTGGTAGAATAATGACGGTAGGGGCAGTATTGACTTCCTTTCCAAAATGATGAGTAAAGATAGCAGAGGTGTCTTCATTCATGGCGAATAAATTATCCTTGTCAAGAAAGATTAAATCCTTTTTGCCATCAGAATTGATATCTTTTAAAATAAAATAATGATGAGAACTTACAGTGGCAACCTTCCTTGTTTTTACTTTGCCATCAAGATAAATATAAACCAATTTTCCTGAAGTATCAGTGGTAACGAAATGAAGTGGTTCACGATCAGTACTATCTAATTCAAAAGCGTTATTGGGAGATGTAAATATCTTTTCTTTGATCTCAATTTTCTTCTTCCCTTTTCGGTCCAAAATATAGACTGAACCTTTGCTGTCAGCTATGAGCAGATATTCTTTTCCATCAATATTAAAATATTGAACTGGTCTTGATATATGCCCGATAGGTCTATTGAACAACCAGCCGCCAAGAGGCTTGCCGCTACCTTGGTAGCCATAGACAATATTATTTTCGCAAGGAACGAAGATCCTGTATTCGCGAAGGTTTTCATAATCAAACACAGACATTCCACAACTTGAATTGGCAGGCAAACGTATGGGGTAATTTCCTACTTTATCCCCATTATGATCAATGAGATAAAGTCTCGAAGCAGTATTAAACAAATACTGAAGTTTACCATTATGATAGAAATCTATCTGATGAATCTTGCCCATTATTTTTTCTTGCAATTGACTCTTCCATTTGATAGTTCCGGAGTTATCTATCAGATATAATTGGTTTGAATCATCCTGAATAATTATCTCATTAGTCTTATCTTCGGTATTAACCACTAACTGTGGCGACATAGAAACAGAAGTATCCAATTGCGCCGACCAGAGAAGGTTTACATCATTTTTCTTTACCCCATTGTATTGAAGATAAATGGTGTTATACATCAAGGGTCCCTCATTATTAAACTGAATTCCAATTGCGTTTAACTTATTAATTAAGCCCATGTTATTATCAATGGCATCATTCAGTTTTTCAGAAAAATAACCTTTTAAAAATTGAAGCGACCGGGCAAGATTTATATATACATAATAGTTAGTTGAAGAAGGGATGTTTGAACTAAAATTTGAGTAAGCCGCATCTTTTACAAGGAGCTTGCCACCAGTAAAATCATCAACAAGACTTCTTAATGAAGACGCTTGATTCCCAAAGACTACATAGTTTCCCAAAGTTGTATAGAATAACTTATCCATAACCTCAAAAGCAGGTCCAAAAAACAATGGAAGAACGCCTCTTAAATTAATATAATTTATTGTGTAGCCTTTATAGTTTTCCTCTTTGACTTTATTCAATTCTTTCAGGCTGACTGCATGATTTAACTCATGCAACGATGCCTTGGCACGTTCAATATCTTTAGCCCTGAACACGGCAAAGGCATTATTAGAATAACTGGTACTATTAGATTCAGTAATAAATAATGCAAACTCATTATCCATCCAGCTTATCAATTTATCTTTTAATGAAATCCCATACTCTGAATCTATATGTTTAATCTTTGCACTATTGTTGTTCTTATAGCCTTTCGTGGATAGAAAGGTTTGTAAAGCTTTATAATAACTGCTGAAGTCAGAGAATCCACTATATAATAAGAATGCAGTTCGTCTTGGTAAAATATTAATTAATTCTGTATTATGTGGTTTTTGATTAGTAAATGATTTTAGAAATTCTGTAGAATCATTTGAACATGTAAAGCCATTCAGTACAAAGGCTTCAGGCTTTATTTTCAAATCAAATTCAGTCCAATTGGTAAATGTGGACAAGTCGTTTAATGAAGTTGAATTATCTTCCTTAAGAAATGAAGATGCAATCTTTGGAAACATTTTATAATTGACAAAAATATTTGCATCAGTAATACTTCCTGAACTATTATAAACCTTTGTAAAAGATTTGTCATCAGTAAAAGGCTTTCCAATTCTTATTTGCCGAATAGCTTCTTCAACCAATATTGCACTAAAAGACCCAATGAATACACCTTTGGAAACAGACCATGAAAAAATTTTATCTGAACGGGGAACTTTTAATTCATTAATTGGAATTCCTTGGTAGGTTCGTTTACTTACAAATATTTCTTTTCCGGCTATCTTTTTTATCACATCAACAATGAACGATTCCCTCTTGATACTAGGCAATCTGGTAATATATAGAAAATCAAAATTTGATGCTTGGGTATAATGTACAGACACAAAAATAGTTTGGCAGCAATAGAATTCCTTTAAATCAGCATCCTTTGAGATTAGTGAATCAAGATGCTTGCAATTCCCTTCAATTTCTTTATAATAGATGTTACTTTGCATATCTGTCCAGATTTTATTGGACTTAAATTTATCATAGAAAGCTTTAGCATTTTTAAATTCCAATATAAAGGCAGCACTTGCTGGAATAGCATTGATTGCTTCTGCCTGGGGCATTTTCAATTCTTTGTAATAAAAGTAAGCAAACGTAATTCCTCCAATAACAATTAATGCAAGTATGGATGCAATCAATATACGTTTCATTTATTACTTTTTAATCTTAAAATTACATTGCTTTAAGCCGTGTAAAATTAATTAAAAAAAACTCATCGGTAATTAAATAAAAATGAACTTTTATACAAATGATTGTTAATTGAATTCAAAAGAACTGTATGCCTGAAAGCCCTATGAACAGGGACTTTTCAGAACTCTATATTTAATTGTTCAACTTTAAGATGAAAAGTAAAACGATGTAATGGGCATCTTCCATATTCTAAGATCGCTTGTATATGATCAAATGTCGCATAACCTTTATTTTGTTTCCAATTATATTCAGGATAGTTTTCATGTACCTCAGTTATATACTCGTCTCTGAAAGTTTTTGCAAGTATAGAAGCTGCAGAAATGCTCATATATTTCCCATCACCTTTAATTATGCAATGATGAGGAATGTTTTTATAACTTTTAAACCTGTTGCCATCTATCAAAAGTAACTCAGGCACTGTTTCCAAACCAGCAACAGCCTTTTGCATAGCAAGGATTGAAGCATTAAGAATGTTTATTTTATCAATTTCAATATTATCAACTAAAGCAACTTTCCATGCAATTGCATCATTAATAATTTCTATTCTTAGTTTGTTACGTTGTTTTTCTGAAAGGATTTTTGAATCATTCAATTTGGTATTTTTATAGTCTTTCGGAAGAATAACAGATGCTGCAAACACAGGTCCTGCAAGGCAACCGCGACCGGCTTCATCGCATCCCGCTTCAATTTTATCATTCGTAAAGTTAGAAAGTAGCATATTACCTGATTATAAATGCAAACATATATTATTTAGAGTAAAAGAGTAACCGATATAAAATATGCATAACAGAACACCACTTAATTGGTCATTTGATAGAATTAATTCCAAGTATGATGCCCAAACACAAAGGTAATTGCAAACATCTTACATAATTTTTTATGTTTTTGGAGTATAGATGGTTCAAATGTTAAAAAAATATTTGTAAATATTTACTAAATTATTAAGTGCGACGAAATCCTTTATTTACGGGCTTTTCATAAAGTTTTTGAGCTGATAAATCATCAACGAAAACAAAAATATTTTAAAATAAATTTGGAAGGTATTACAAAAATTCCCTAATTTTGCATTCTGAATCTTACAAAAGAAAGAATACAAAAAATACAAAACAAGTTTAAAATGAAAAATCATCTGAAGATATTAGCCTTAATGAAATTCTTACCTTAAGAAGTTTCCAAAGGCATCCCTGCAAAGTCC
>JABDAW010000138.1 GCA_013288905.1 Bacteroidota bacterium
AAAAAGTATTTAAAAGAAAAATTTACGAAGGCACCTTTGAAGTTTGAGAACTATTTGAGGAATGATTTCATGGATGATGAAATAAAAATTAAATGGAAAAAAGGGAAGGAATTCATGAAGACGGAAATCATTTCTGATGAGGGGAACTATCTGGCTGAATTCATGGCATTGCCAAAGAAAATCAGGAAGAAACTGATCAAACAAAAGGCGGTTCTTAAAGATCAGAATGGTGTCATCGTATTCATGGCGCTACCTGTAATGGTCAGGACTTTAATAGCTACAATGCCTTTGAAAGGCAGTAAAGCGGACTATGCAAAGGAGATGACAGACATCATAAACAAGGCAAAAGTCAGCGAGTATGTCACCATAGACCCGGGCATTATAACTACCATGCTGGGACAGGCTAAAACTTTTGGAGATTCCACTGCATCTTCGCAGCCTGAAGCATGGCGACAGATCAATAATAGTATGAAGGCGATGATGGGGGAGTTCCAAATCTTTGCGAATAACAATCCATTTTTGGCACGAGATGCGATTACCTCTGCAGGATTTTCTATCAAGAAGATTACCCCACGGGGACCGCAAAAGTGGAGTGTAAAGAACACTGCTTGGCAGGGTACTCTTGCGTTAAGAGCTACAGGTTCCAGGAAGCGCTCTTTTCATGTATGGTATATCTCAATGGACGGGGCTACTTATGAAATATTTGACATCACACTTGGTGCAGAAACCATGTTGCAAGGATATGCAGAGGGGCTTCTGCTTTATTTTAGGCATCAATTATATACCAAAGACGGACCTGAAGGATTTGATGATGTAATTGATATTACAGTATCGCGGGTAAGGAACTAATTTGAGGCACGGGTTGATTAAACTTATTTGATTATATTAAACGGATTCCAAATTCTGAACTTTCTTTAACGCAAAGATGCAAAGTTTATATGCAATGGTCGCAAAGACTTGGCGACCTAAGCGTAAAAACTTTGCATCTTTTCGTTTATTTTTCTTATGGAAATTTATTGCGTTTAAGGAGTCATGGGTTAAATAAGTTGAATCTATATTTTTTTAACCTTAGTAGAACATAAAACCGTGAGAGATTTTAAAACCTTATTACCTTATTTTAAAGTGAGTTCGAGATTAACAAATAGTAAAATGTCACTCCTACGGAGTTTTGATAAATTTCGAGTCTTGTTTTCTATTATGATTTCACTCCTACGGAGTTTTTTGTAACTCTATAGGAGTGAAATCATAATAGTAAATACAATAAGACAGAAATCCTTAACTCCGTAGGAGTGACATAGTATAAATCCAATCCCGAATTCACATTATTTTATTCTTTTCAACAAGGTAATAAGATTTAATTCATCTTTATTTTGTTTTCTACTAAGGTTAAGGGAAAATTACAAGGGTTAACTTATTTCTCTTTAAGGAAATAGGTATTATCTCTAAAGACTTAAGCAACATTTATAGAGATACTCCATACCTCTTTAAAGACAATAGAAACTTTTGCAGAGACATTCTAAACTTCTTTAAAGACAATAGAAACTTTTGCAGAGACATTTCTAACTTGTTTAAAGATTTATGAAACCTTTGTTGAGACATTCCAAACTTGTTTAAAGATTTATGAATAGAATGCCGGGATAGTTGATTCTATTGCCAGGAAAGCGTACAAAACTCTGTGGAAAGAATAGAAATACCTTTAGAAGGAATACATAAGTCCTTACATATTTTCTATGTTTCTAAGCTGATGATACTATTATTTAAGGACATTACTAACATATATCAACATAATTTCACATTATCTGAAGATTCGTGACACATACCTGCGGTTATGTGACACAGAATTACGGTTATGTGACACAGAAACGAGCTTATGTGACACATTTACCAAGATGTGTGTCACACTTCCATTAATGTGTGTCGCATAATCATAATGATGTGTCACATTCCCAATGAGACGTGTCACACCATTACAGAGGTGTGTCGCAAACCCGCAGTGATGTGTCACGAAACTACAGGCATGTGACACGTTTTTATAGATGTGTGTCGCCTTTCTTCAGATAGTAGTAAATAGTGTAAAGAATGTAGTAAAATCTCTAAAGAAAGCTGTGATTTATCTTAAGAAACAAGTAAAATGTCTAACGAGATAAGTAAATTATCTTAGGGTAAAAGAATAAAGAGTGAACAATAAGGATAGATTATTCAAGAGAAAAGGAAGTATTGTGAGGGTATTAGAAAAGGATGTTTACTCAATTACTCTTTAATAGCATATATTCGCACCTTTAGTTCAGAATTGTATGTTCAATGGCAATATAGAATTTATTAAAGACTACATAAATAGTAGATTAATTGGTCTGGCATTAATGTTAGTTATTTGTTTGATTAAAAGTGGCTCCTATTGTCAACAAATAAGGGATAACAATACATTCAATTTTGAATTCGGCACCATTCTTCCTAATGATAATTCACCTTATCATTGGTATAAAAAAGACAATCAGTATGGTGGTATCAATGGTAAAGTAAAAATAGATTCTATTGATAAAAATCATGGTAAAATTTCCCTATCAATTGTGGCAAATGAAAAGAAACCGTCCGAAAGTTATGAATGTGTTGAATATTTTCTCCCGGCAAAATTCCAAGGTAAAGAAATTGAATTAAAAGCAAGTTTGAAATTTGACAGTGTTAAGAAACCAATTCTTCTTTATATAAAATTTGAGAATGAAAATGGAGTCTTTAAAACCGAAAGCACTTATGATGCTAACCTACATTTGACAAAGGAGTGGGATACTTATTCGGTAAAAACATCATTACCCGAAAAAGCCGCTAAAATACTTATAGGAGTTTCACTTCAAGGTCAGGGCAAGATATGGACTAACGATTTTCGAGTATTTATTGATGGAAAAGATATTCATGAAGCTAAGAGAAAAAGTGACTATTCGAATGATGTTTATGAAGATAATGAATTTGATAATGGGTCTAAAACAGATTTGATTTCTTTATCAGATTCAAAGATTGATGACCTGGTTTTATTAGGTGAGATTTGGGGCTTTTTAAAGTATTATCATCCAGCAGTTGCAAGACATGATTATAATTGGGACTATGAATTGTTTAGAATCTTACCAAAAATAATTTCCTGTAAAACCAAAGCTGAGAGGAATGAAGTTTTATTAAACTGGGTTAATAAAATTGGTGAAATTAAGAAGGAAGAAATTAGCAAATATGATAGGGCAAATGTGAAATTTTATCCTGATTTAAAATGGATAGAAGACACCTCTGAAATAGGTGGGAAATTAGTGAAAATATTATCCAAAATAAGGCATGCAAAAAGGGTGAATGAAAACTTTTATGTAAGCTTGGGAGATGGTGCTGGGAATCCAGCCTTTAATAGTGAAAATTCTTATTCGAATCTTGTATATCCAGATGCGGGATTCAGGCTTTTATCTTTGTATCGTTACTGGAATATGATTCAATATTTCTACCCTGATAAAAACCTTTTTGAAGAAGATTGGAAGCATGTCCTTAAAAGATACATTTCCAAATTTAATGATGCCAAAAGTGTTTTGGAATATAGGTTAGCTGCTCTTTCTCTGATCTGTGAAATACAGGATACCCACGCATTTATATGGTGTCAGGACAGTATTTTATTAAAGCATGATGGTCTATATCGGTCTGCTTTAGAAATTAAATTTATTGAAAACAAAGCTGTAGTTTTCGACTATTATGATAGCTTGTTAGGAGCGAAAACAGGCTTGAAAAAAGGGGATGTCTTATTGAGTATAAACAATAAAAATATAGATGAAATTATACAGGAAAAATTACCTTATACATCTGCATCCAACTACCCCACAAAACTTAGAGAAATAGCCAGAAATTTATTAAGAACACAAGATACTGTTTTGAATATAAAGTATAGTAGAAATGATTCGATAAAAATGGCTAAAATTTCTAGCTATCCAAAACCTATTGTTGATATTCATAAAAAATATCAACATAAAGATACTTGTTTTAAGATTATTACTCAAGGGAATTCATTAATCTTTTCACCCATTGGATACATCTATCCAGGCACTATTAAAAACAGCTATCTTCGAGATATTATGTCAGATATTAAAGACACTAAAGGACTTATCGTTGATTTAAGATGTTATCCTTCAGAGTTTATAATATTTACACTATCGAAATATTTAATGCCGGAAGAAACAAGTATTGTAAAATGGTCAGCGACAACGCTGACAGAACCAGGAATATTTTATTTTACAGAAGGACAAAAAGTCGGAACTAAGAATAAAGAATTCTATAAAGGTAAAGTTGTAATTATAATTAATGAATCAACACAAAGCCAAGCAGAATATACAGCTATGGCATTAAGAGCAGCACCAAAAACAACAGTTATTGGAAGTACAACAGCAGGTGCTGATGGCAATGTTTCCACATTTTATTTACCAGGTGGACTTGAAACAGCATTTAGTGGCTTAGGAGTTTATTACCCTGATGGCACAGAAACCCAAAGAGTAGGAATAGTGCCTGATATAGAAATACATCCTACAATAAAAGGCATAAGAGAAGGACGGGATGAACTGCTGGATAAGGCAATTGAGATCATTCAATCATGGAAATAAGAAATCTCATAAACCATTTCCTTGTATATTACAACCAATTTTTAGTTTATGGAAACTTTTGAATTATTAAAATTTATCTCTTTAAGTTTTCATTGTACTCATTCGACAATAATTCAATTAAAAGCCCAGGATGCCGCAGGTTTTCCGGCATTCGAGTGTTACTGTTTATTAATATAATTCCTTCGTCATTAAGTCCCAGAGGGACGAGCTTATGGTAGCAAAATAAATGAGGGGAATGCCCTAAGTTCCAGAGGAACGTTCTTTACTAATTCTTATTCCTTTACTACAATAAGGTCGTTCCTCTGGAACTTCTGGATTATGTATATTTCATCCTTCTACTAAAAGTTCGTCCCTCCGGGACTTGCCAACATTCAATCCTCAATAATTCAATTAAAAACCCAGAGCGTTGATGATATTTTTGCAATTCAAATTTTTTTCTTTCATCCTTTTATGATAGAAGCCTTTTTGGGCTGCTGCAATAAAAGGATGATGATTATTATTACCCGGAGTGTTTGCCCTGCTATCACCATTATTGAATTAATTTTTTGCAATGCCATTCCTATTCTTTCTATTCTTCAAACACCACTCTTTAATAACAAAGAAACTTGGAGAGGGAAGTTTATTAAAGAATAAAGCTTTAAAACATTCTTCCTGACAGTGAAAAGAATCAGAATTGATTCAACCATTTATTAAACTATCTTTGCCGCCGATTAATGCTGATAATATGAGCTATACATTTGTGATTTCTATATTCCTTATTATTGTTCTGATAACGGCTTTTTTTAAGTATCGAAAATGGAAACGAAGAAAGAAATTCATGGCATCTCTAAGAGCTTCCTGGGGGGTGCCGAAACAAGAATTTAATTCTGAAGATTTGGTTCAGCAATATTTTATTTATAAGAATAAAGATACATCGCAAAAGACGCTGAATGATCAAATTTGTGACGATTTAGATTTCTCGGAACTGTTTAAATACCTGGATAGAACGACAAGTGTTGTAGGGCAGCAATATTTATTTGCGCATTTAAGAAATCGTGATATTAAGAAAGAAGAATTGCTGGATTTTGATAATGCTGTTGAATACTTTTCAGCGAATAAACCAGATCGGGAAAAGACACAGGAAATCATCAGTTCGTTACAAAATTTTGATGCCTTTTATCTTACTGAATTAATGTTCGGAATGATGGCGCAAAA
>JABDAW010000139.1 GCA_013288905.1 Bacteroidota bacterium
TAACTATCGCCCTTGTCATTGCCGAATTCTGTATGCCTGTCCTGGCTATTCTTGCTTTGAATAAAGTCTTGAATACTCCCAATTTATTACAGACAAAAAAGAAAAATCTATTCATAGCAATGGGCGTGGCTCTTGGCATTACGTTGATCATTGCTGTTTCGCCGACACAGTTTTCTGATGTTTATAAATCCGAGAAAGTAGTAAGGAATGGTCAGGTAGAAACGGTCAGTGAATACGATCAGTTGAAAGGCGAAATTAAGAAGCAAGGTGCCAACGATCAGCAGGCTGCTGACTTCCTTGAGAACCTTGAGATCGCTCGTAAAGCCGTACTCTCTGCCGATGCCTGGAGAAGTTTTATCTTCATTGCTCTGGCATGCGGCTTGATTTATGGTTATGAAAAATATAAATTCAAGAAAGAAATCCTGATGCTGGGCATGGGGATATTGATTGTTTCTGACCTCTGGGCTGTGGATAAAAGATTTTTGAATGATGAAGATTTCAAGGAAGTCAAAGCTAATAGCGTCCCCTATGAAATGAAAAAGGTGGACATGGAAATACTGAAAGATCAGTCTCTCGATTACCGTGTGATGAATCTTCAGAATCCCTTTAATGATGCCCGTACTTCCTACTACCACAAGTCCATCGGCGGCTATCATGGTGCCAAATTAAAGAAGATAAAAGAGTTGATAGATTATCGCCTCGACCCTGAAGTGCAGATGATTATTAGCTCCTTCAAATCAAAGGATCCAAGAGTTATTGATCAGGCTTTGGCAAATGCTTATTGCATCAATATGCTCAACGGAAAATACATCATCTACAACGAAGATGCAAGCCCGATTCCGAACCAGCATGCCTTAGGAAACTGCTGGTTTATCAGGGACTTCAGGTATGTTGCCAATGCCGATTCAGAGATTAATGCAATGGGTTCATTCGACCCGGGGAAGTATGCTGTGATTGATGAACGATACAAGCCGATGATTGACAACTTCCATCCTAATGCCGATTCAACGGCTGCCATCAAACTGAATTCTTATCAACCCAATGACTTGATCTACCAATCTAACTCAACATCAGATCAGCTTGCTATCTTCTCTGAAATATTCTTTGAAAGTGGCTGGAATGCTTATATAGACGGCAAGTTGACTCCTCACTTCCGTGCCGATTATGTATTGCGTGGCATGAAAGTCCCTTCAGGCAATCACAAGATAGAATTCAAATTCGAGCCATCTCTTTATTCCACCGGCGAACATATTTCATTGGCAAGTTCATTACTGTTATTGATACTTGTGGGTGGTGCCTTCTTCATTTTGATTAAGGCGAAATTGAAGGAACCCGAGCCGATTCAGCCTGTTCAGAAGACAGCAAAGAAATAGAGTTTATAGTTATAGAATATTCATCATCCTTTTATTGCATTCCCCAAAACGTCGTTGTGAGAGTCAAAAGGCTTAATGGGTGTATAGTCTTAAAATACAATAAAGTTTAGAGTATTGATGCTGAGTAGAAATTTACTTTGCTACAACTATTTTATTAAACCCTCCGCCTCTACCATCATTTACAACTATACTGTAAACTCCCATTGGCAATTGACTTATGTCAAGGCATATATTATTTTCAGTTTCCTTTTCGAGGACAAGTTCGCCCGCTGAATTATAAAGCCGGATGATTGTTTTACCTGTAATATTTGTAATATTTATATTGTTAGAAGCTGGGTTTGGGCAAATTAATAAATTGTTTGGTTTATCAATTGTAATTATTCCGGTAATACAGGGTGAATAATTAAACGAAATAGTATCAGAACTGATACCGTTAGCAATCACCGCCAGTGAATAAGATCCAATTGGAAGTCCGGCAGGAAGTGAAAATAATGTGGAGTCTGGTGCACTTCCTCTCTGCACTCCGGTACTGTTCCAGTTGAAAGTACGGGCATAATAAACATTTGTTCCACTGGTGAGCCTTACAATTGGATAGTTGCTTGCCATCTGCCAATCATCACCATAGGCAGCCCCTTCAGATATTCCATTAAATAATGTTCCTGTTATTTTAAAGGTATCACAAATTAATTGTACCAGGTTGTTTATAGTTGGTTTTCCACCGGCAAGGGGGTTACCACCTGGTGAATACACATAACATTGCGATGAGTTTTGTTCGGACAACAAAACAGTACCATCAGGCAAGTCAAGCATTTGTGTCATGTAACAAGGAATATTCAGCGAGTCGCCGCCGGCAGGACCGGAGATTTGTGTGAATGAATTGGAAAGATAATCGAATTCAAAAAATTTCGTCGGAGCATAAAAAGCACCTGCAAAAGTATTGGAAGTATTAAGAGGCGAAGCAGCACACAATATTTTTCCATTCACCATCATAGCCCCCGGTGCATCAATTGTTCCAAGATTATCCGGAATATCAGGACCGGAAGCCCATGTTCCCGGGTTAATATTTCCAGAAGGTGTATAATAAGCAGTGTGTCCTGAAGCACCTAAAAAGAAGCCTCTTCCATCAGGCAGAAGGAATCCTGCTCCCGTTTCGAACCAATATGGATCATATAACTCATCGCTTACCGTTGCATCTACTACCCACTCATTCAGCGAGGGAATATATCTTTCGGAATTGGTGCTTCCGATATCAACAAATAGAATACTGCTGTCAGCCAGTTTTAACCAAGCCGATTCATCATGGTTGCCATGACATGTAGGTCCGGCAGACCATGTATTCGCAATAGGTTCAAAGATCTTGGTGCTATCTCCCTGCCCGCTTAATACACCGATAAGGACTCTTCCATCCGGCAGAATCTCAGAATTGGCATCACCGAAATAGTCATTTTGTGGAGGAGCCATCGTCCATGTATCGGTTAAGGGATTATATACTTCTCCCGAATATCCACCTGTACCATTTCCATTGATTGATTCATTTTCAATTTCACCACCAGCCACAAACACCCTTCCATCCATCAGAACCTGGGAAGCAAAATAAACACGAGTATCATGCGAAGGTGTAATTGTTGTCCATGTTCCATTTATATAACTGCCATGAATGTCGGGAGTAAGTCTAGCCCAGGTAGAAGTGGCGGTCGTATCGCTTCCACAAGAATCCGTTTTTGCCATCACTGTTCCATCAGTAAGTAAAAGCATCACCATTACACCACCATTTACGACAGGACTTGTATTGGTCAATGGAGTCCATGTACCTTGAGCATAAGAATTTATGAAAAGGCAACTTATCATTATTATTAATAATGCGTAACAAACCATACCAGCAGGCTTTTTCAGCATTCTTATATTACTTGAAGTTTTCCGTTCCATTTTTGATTTCATATTTTAGAAAATTTGAACTATATTTTCATCTTAAGCTTTCAAAAATCCATATTCGTAAACCTTCGGCTCTATCTTCTTTGCCAATGCTTTCAATGTGTTTCGCAATGAAGTAATCAATTCCATATATTGTTCATCGGTGCTTTTGTTATTCATTTTTCCTTTGTCATTCCTCCCTTGGAAGTATTCTCTTATATCGTATAAGGAGGCATTGACAAGCACCACCTCATTACTCCATAAAGGAACAGAATAAATACAAGTATGATAGTATTTCCACAAAGCTCTCCCTGCATCAAAAACAGCTTTGGCTTCGAGAGAAAATTCAAGAGGTGTATTTCTGGCAGCTTGTGATTTTTCAAACAAGGTTGGTGGTGGTTCTGATACACCACTTTTGTCAAGTTTTCCGGCAATAAAATCAGTCATAAAATTACTGTCAAATTTTTCGCGAGGGTTTACTTCATATTCTCTAAAGGGTATCCAATAATTAGTGCCATATTGCGATTGAATATTGTTATTAAATAAGGTATAAGCCAAACAATCGTTTTGAAACTCGGTGTCTTTCTTCCACTTATTATTGGGAAATAAATATTGATCTTTGTTATTAATCCAAGTAGCTTCAATACATTGTCTAACGGATAAATAAATTGACATTTCGATCAGATTCTCTCTGGTAATGTTTGCAACCATTCCTTTCTTTTGATAACTTTCAGCTGGATGATTTGTGATGAAGGTGTTATTGTTGCTTTGTATGCTTGGTCCAACAATAATCATATACCCTATCGGATCTCCTTCAAAATGATAAAAAGTCGTTCGCCAATCAGCAATTGATTTACTATTAAGAACGTAGAAATTTTTAGTTCCTTCTTTCCAATAATTCCTTACTTCTCTATAAGGCAAAAATACATCCGTTTTAATTTGTTTAAATTCCTTTTTATTTGCCAAATTCCAAATTAAAAATCCTATCGGAAACTGACCTGTTACGTTATCAAAAGTATCTGCGGGTACTATAAATCCTTTTTGATATTCTGCATTGAAATATTTCCTGAATTTAGTAAACTTTTCAGATGTTATGTATTTTGGTGTGCTAAATGAAGCAAGATTAGAATCTGGTATTTCCTTGTAAATTCTGATAAAAAATTGCGCGAAAAGTTCATTCATAGGTTCGGCACCTACAAGGCTTTTATAAGTATGAAATATTTTGGTTTCAGTAGCTACTTGTGGAATACTTTCTGTCCCATAGGATGAAGCTTCAGCGTACGGCGGATTAATATACACAACCAACTTCTTCCGCTTTTCTGGATCATTAATTATTTCCAATAATCCCTTTGGTAATTTATTGAAATCATCATTCAAAAAATCAAATTGAAAAACGTGGTCGTGTAATAAATTAGAACCGTCTCCTTTAATGGAATTTGTGTTCATCGTTTCGATGCGTTCGTGCATCACATCTACATCTTGTCTGTCCATTGTTGATGCCCAGATATGCAATTTGTTGGTCAGCCCTGTGAGCAAGTTCCCTGTTCCAGCAGCACAATCCCAAATATAATAGTCTTCCTGCCAGTCTTCGCCCAATACATCGGCAAGGTATTTTTGAGAAAGTTCTACCCATATTTGAGGAGTATAAAAACTCCCCTTTCGTTCCCTAATATCCTGCGGCACGAGCAAATCTCTTCGTAATATAATATAATCCCAATACTCTTCTTTTGGAGGGCGTTCATATTTATTCCAAAACTGTATATGCGCTTTTTGTTTATCTTTAAAGTCAGCGGAGCTACTATTAAACATTCCCATATCGTTTAATTTTCGGTCTATTTCATAATAGTTCTTTTTGAGCAATACGTAGAGCTTTTCTTTCAAGGTTTCGTTACCCCGTGAAAGCAAATCGGCAAGGTAAAAATCCCCATCAATAATTCCATTCTTCTTGGCAACATCCCAATTGACAACAATAGTTGGTTTAACTTCTCTAAGCCACTTGTTGTAGATAATCATAAAATTATTTTTGTCAATCCTGATTTTTGAAGTGCCTGATTTTCCTATAATAAAGTTGTTCTTTATAAACTCATGCAGTTCCTTATCATCATCGCCAAAACGAAATACCAAGGAGTTATTTTCGATGGTCTTGGTAACTTTTTCTAATACCATAGCAAATTCTTTGGTATCCTGATTTGATGGTGTTACATTCCAGTTAAAATCGTTGATGTAAAATATATCGTGAATGTCATTATAGGCAATGAAAGCAATGCGTTCGGCATCAAACACGCCAAGGAAAGCGGGCGGAAGATTGCGGTCAAATGTCCTTGCTTTGCCGATAGTCAGCACGAGTTGGGTGATAGATTTATTAATATCCGACTTGCCTTTTTTGGCTTCCGCCCAGAGCAATGATTCGGTTTCAAAGATAGCTTCCTGGTTGGTATTTAA
>JABDAW010000140.1 GCA_013288905.1 Bacteroidota bacterium
AATAGTTTATATTTTTATTAAATTTGTATTACCGTTTATTTGTTTAGTTTTGCGCCCCTAAATAAAAATATATATACTTAGATGAGCGCACACGCATTAGATTTTATTGTACCAAAGACCGACGCCACTCGCGCTCGATACAAAAGTGGTAACAAACCTTCCTTCGGGCATTTTATAGAAGATTGGATCAATGGGAGCATTGATATTAAAGGAGATTTCGAGGAGTTTATGAAGGTCAGGAGTGATTATTTTGATTACTCGGTAACTGCTCATCATATCAAATTCGTGGTTTCACGTTTGATTCCTGAAGTCGTCATTCATTCCAAAGCCCAGGATGAAAGAATCGTTCGTGAACATTATGATCGTGGAAATGATTTCTTTGCCTCTTTCTTAGGTCCGCGAATGGTTTATACCAGCGGTTTCTTTATGGATGTTGAGAATGAATCATTGGAATTAGCCCAGGACAGAAAGATGTCTATGGTATGTCAGAAATTGATGATGAAGCCCGGCGAAAAACATCTAGACATCGGGTGCGGATGGGGAACATTAGTTACTTATGCAGCCAAACATTTTGGAATGGATGCCACCGGCGTTACCATCGCACAGGAAGGTTATGATTGGGGAACGAAACAGATAAAAGATCATGGAGTAAGTGATAAGGCACGTATCTTGCGCAGTGATTATCGTGATATTCCGAAGGGTCAGAAATGGGATAAGATAACTTGTTTGGAGATGGCTGAACATGTCGGTATCCGAAAATTTCAGGGTTTCATTCAGATGATTTATGATATGATGGAAGATGATGGGAAGTTCTATCTTCAACAAGCGGGTTTGCGTGCTAATCCAGGTATCTTCAACAAAGGCGAGCATTGGCAAGACCTTGTTTGGGGAATGTTTATGAGTGAATATATCTTTAGTGGTGCAGATGCTTCCACCCCACTCGCTTTCTTGGTAAAGTCATTGCAGACCGCCAACTTTGAGGTGGCTCATATTGAGAATATAGGGATACATTATTCTCATACCATTCATCACTGGTATTATAATTGGATGAGCAATGAAGCCTACATCATGGAGAAATACGGACAGAAATGGTTCCGTCTATGGCAATTGTTCCTTAGCTGGAGTGTATATATTGGAGCACATGGCGGCTCTACCTGCTGGAGTATAACCGCTCATAAGAATTTAGATTCTGTAGATCGTGATCAATATATCAAACAAGCAAACATGGGTTTGTGGATGGATTTAAAGAATCCCAAGAATCTTGACAGGACCTTTGATGAACCCTGGGCAAGTTTGTATGCCAAGAAGAAGTAAAGAATAACCCCTTTAAATATTAAATCCTGATAAGTAGAAATATTTATCAGGATTTTTTTTTGATGGTTAAATAATTGAATGAACTCATTTTTATAATTTAGCAGCCGCAATAAAAGCTATCTTATGAAGCAACAACAAAAGCAAATCAAAAAACCGACGAGTAAATCTACTCCCAATAAACCGGCACAGGAAACTTATTCTTTAAAGAAATTACTTCCTTACCTGGGAGGAATCCTTGCCCTCACATTCATCTGTTTCTTCCCGATATTCAAGAATGAATTAATCTTTTGGGATGACCCCGAATACACCTATAACAATCCCTTCATCAAGGCGATTGATCTGAAGAGTATCTTCGGCGGATTCTACTTCGGCAATTACCATCCCCTCACCATGTTGAGCTATGAGTTGGAATATCATTTCTTTGGAATTAACGCTAAGGTATTTCACCTGGATAATTTAATTCTTCATCTCCTGAATACCGCGCTGGTTTTTATGTTTGTTTACTATCTTTTGTTACTTCAAAGAGCAAAAAATACTATCTTGAAAATCTCCGCAAACGCCCTGTTGGTAATCCCTTTCATCACCTCCATATTATTTGCCATTCACCCGATGCACGTTGAATCTGTGGCATGGGCATCTGAAAGAAAAGATGTTTTATACACCTTCTTTTTCCTTTTGGCTTTGATAGGATATACCTTTTATTTGAAAGACAAGTTCGGTATAAAATACATTGCCATTTCCTTCATCTGTTTCCTCTTGAGTTGCTTCTCAAAAGGGCAGGCAGTAGTGCTTCCAATTGCTTTTCTCTGTATAGATTATTTGATAAAAAGGAAGATCAATACCCGCATGATTGTGGAGAAAATTCCCTTCCTTATTCTCTCCATGATATTTGGAATTATAGCCATCAAAGCCCAGATACAAGAGTCAGCTATCAACAGCGATTATCTTGGTGGAGCGAAGATTATTTTTACAGGAACTTATGGCTTGACAATGTATTTGCTCAAGGTTATTCTTCCCATAAATCTTTCAGGAGCACATCCCTATCCAGGTGTTGAAACAGGTGGCTTCTCTCCATTGATTTATATAACGCCATTTGTTCTCCTTGCCCTGGTATATCTTATATTCCGAAGCATCAAGAAGAATCGCTATGTAGTCTTTGGCGCATTGTTTTTCCTTGTATGTATCATCATGGTATTAAAATTAATTCCTTTAGGAGATACCATCATTTCTGAGCGATATACTTACCTTCCATACATCGGAATCTTCTTCATCTTTGGTAATTATTATAATTCCATTCTTGAGAAATTCAAGCAATATAAGACGATGCTATTTGTTAGTCTTGGAATCGTAATTCTTGCCTTTTCCCTCACAACATTCCAGAGATGTTTTGTCTGGAAAGATACCAATTCCTTTTGGTCAGATGTAGCAGCGAAATACCCTAATTACTGGCGTGCTCCCAATAATATTGCACAAGGATATCTTCAAAAGAAAGATTATGAAAATGCTCTAAAATATTTCACCCAAGCCATTGAATGCGACAAGGAATGTCCCCCTGTTCCTTATATGTGGCGTGGACAGATTTATATTGACAATCTTAAGAAAAATGACCTTGCCATTGCCGATTTTAAAAAGGTTATTGACTTCCCTAATAAGAATGACCCTACACAGATTGAAGCAAGGATTGACCTCGGCTTATCATATTATAGAAATGGTCAATATGATGATGCAATAAAGACATACAATGAGGTCTTGCAGCGCGATCCTAATAATGCAAAGTGTTATCAACTTATGGGTCTTTTGTATGTTCAAAAAAAGGAATATCAAACGGCATTGGATTATTATGCAAAGGCAATTCAATTGAATCCATCAAAAGATCAATTGATAGAAACCCTTTTAAACAGGGGTGCCTTTTATTCGGATATAGCAAAGAAATATAGTGAAGCAATTGCTGATTTCAAAAGGATATTAGAACTCGATCCCACAAATACAGATGCAACATTAAATATAGGAATTACTTATTTAAATGAGGGTGACTTCGATAATGCAATAAATGTTTTCACAAATTTTATGCAAAAGGATCAAAGTATTTCCAGAATATTTTATTTAAGAGCCTTGGCTTTCGCTGGAAAAAAGGATTATGCAAATGCATTGAAAGATATGAACCAGGCTAAAAAAATGGGTATGCAAATTGATGAAAACCAGATAAAGATTTGGGAAGCACAATTGAAGAAATAAGCCATGTCTTTTTTTATTCATAAATAATTTCTTACTTTTACGCCTTCAATAATTTTAAAGTTTATTAATAATTAAATAATACACACTATGAAAATTTATGATGATAAGCACATTAAAAACATTGTACTGCTTGGCAGTGCGAAAAGCGGCAAGACCACACTTGCCGAAACTATGTTGTTTGAAGCCGGTTTGATTAACCGGAGAGGTACTGTGGAAGATAAGAACACCATCTCCGACTATCATGAAGTCGAGCATGAACGTGGCAATTCGGTGTATGCTACCACCTTGCATACTGAATGGAGAGATTACAAAATCAACATCATTGACACTCCCGGATTGGATGATTTTATCGGTGAAATAATTTCATCGGTTCGTGTTGCTGATACCGTTGTGATGTTGTTGAATGCACAGAATGGTGTGGAAGTCGGCACCGAGTTGATCTGGAATTATGTTGACAAATTCCAGAAACCATTGATCTTTGGAATCAATCACTTGGATCATCCGAAAGCAAATTATGATATGACTATTGATATGGGCAAGAAACGTTTTGGCAGTGCCTTCACCATCATGCAATATCCCATTAACCAGGGCGATGGATTTGATTCTATCATTGATTTGTTGAAGATGACGATGTATAAATTCCCTGCAACTGGTGGGAAACCTCAGAAGCTTCCTATCCCAGCAGAGGAAGTTAATAGGGCGAATGCTTTGCACAATGAATTAGTTGAGAAGGCAGCAGAGAATGATGAGAAATTAATGGAGCTATTCTTCGAGAAAGGAAGTCTTGATGAGGATGAATTAAGAGCAGGATTAAAAGCAGGTATGTTGAATCACCAGGTATTCCCGGTATTCTGTTTATCGGCAAAGAAGAATATGGGAAGCGGCAGAATGATGGGCTTTATTGATAATGTAGCTCCTTCAGCCAATGAAGCAAAACATGAAATAACTACTGATGGTCAGGAAATAAAATGCGATCCGAAAGAGCCTTGCACACTCTTTGTTTTCAAGACATTGATTGAGCCTCATCTTGGAAAACTTTCTTTCTTTAAGGTTATGTCAGGTGAATTGAATGTGGGTCAGGAATTGATTAATCAAGAAAATCGCACTGCTGAAAAGTTCAATCAATTATTCATCATGGATGGCAAGAATCGTAACCAGGTGAATAAACTTTCTGCCGGAGATATTGGTGCCACCTTGAAATTAAAAAATACCAAAACCAATCAGACTCTTTATTCTAAAGATCAGAATGTAAAGATTCAACCTATTATATTTCCGGAGCCGAGAATTCGCGTGGCAATCGTTGCTAAGAATCAGGCTGATGATGAAAAAATGAGTGAGGTTCTTGCAGAGATTCACCAGGAAGACCCTACGATAAACGTTGAGTATTCAAGGGAATTGAAGCAGGTGATACTATCTGGACAAGGGGAATTGCATTTGAATGTTACCAAGTGGAGATTAGAACATTTATACCACATGGCTGTTGAATTTATGAAACCAAAAATACCATACAGAGAGACTATTCAAAAGCAAAGTGATGCCACTTACCGTCATAAAAAACAATCAGGTGGTTCAGGTCAATTTGGGGAGGTACATATCCGCATCGAGCCATACTATGATGGCATGGCTGAACCAAAGGACTTCAATGTTAGAGATAAAGAAGTTGTGGATCTGGCTTGGGGCGGCAAGTTGGTGTTCTACAATTGCATTGTGGGTGGTGTTATTGATGCTCGATTTATTCCTTCGGTTCTTAAAGGTGTGATGGATAAGATGGGAGAAGGTCCTCTTACAGGTTCTTATGTTCGTGACGTGCGGGTTTGCCTGTATGACGGGAAGATGCATGCTGTTGATTCCAATGATTTGTCTTTCAAGATAGCCGGGATGATGGCATTCAAAGAAGCTTTCCATAATGCGGATCCAAAGATTCTTGAGCCTATCTATGATGTCGAAGTGATGGTCCCTGAAGAGTTGATGGGCGAAGTGATGACTGACCTTCAAGGTCGTCGTTCCATTATTACCGGCATGGATTCCAAGGATCATTATCAGATTATCAAAGCCAAAGTTCCTCTGTCTGAATTAGATAAATATTCCACTACTCTTCGCTCTATTACACAAGGAAGGGCGAGCTATACAGGCAAGTTTACCGACTATGCTTTGGTTCCGGGA
>JABDAW010000141.1 GCA_013288905.1 Bacteroidota bacterium
TTACGTTTCTGCCCAAACCTAAACAGGTTCAGCCCAAACCTAAACAGGTTCATCTCAAACCTAAACATGTTCAGCCCAAACCTAAACAGGTTCAGCTCAAACCTAAACATGTTCAACTCAAAGCTAAACAGGTTCAGCTCAAAGCTAAACAGGTTCAACTCAAAGCTAAACAGGTTCATCTCAAAGCTAAACAAGTTCAACTCAAACCTAAATAGGTTCAGTCCAAAACTAAACAGGTTTAATGCAAACCTAAATGTGGTAATATCTTTTATTGTGCAAAACCATACTATATTAATTAAATAATTTGTAATTTTGTAATTCCAATAATGGAAAATTTAATGGTTAAACACTTACGGATTTTTGTTTTTCTTCTTGTTTTATCAATGGTTCCTCTGACGGGATTCGGTACACATATCGTCGGTGGGGAAATGAATTATAAATATCTTGGGAATAATAAATATGAAGTAAGGGTTACTGTTTATCGTGATTGCCTGCATGGAGTTCCGCCTTTCGATGCGCCTTTATCTATAGGTATATTTGATACTGCAAATCATTTGGTAAATTATTCTTTTCATTACACAGGGTATATTCCTCAATTTTATAACAACTATTTTTTTAATGACACTCTTTTGAATGATACATCTTATGGTTTTCTCACTATGCCAAGAGATTCGGAGACTGTTCCTAATGTTATTTCCAATCCATGCGTCATTCCGCCGGTAGATATTTGTTATCGCGTTTGTCATTATATTGATACCCTGACCTTACCTTTTATTCCTGGGGGTTATAAATTGGTCTATCAGATTTGTTGTCGAAACCAAGCTATTGTAAATATCAATAATTCAACAACTGTCGGGGATACTTTTATAGAAGATATTCCGGATAGCTCGGTTGTAATAAATAATGGGAATCCTGTGTTTAATAACGAGCCTCCAACGTTCATCTGCCTGGGGATTCCCTTCACTTTCGATCATTCTGCCACTGATCCTGATGGAGATTCTATGGTCTATCATATATGCACTCCTTATGGCTTTAATCCTATAAACACAACAGAGCCGCAACCGCCTTATGATCCGCCTTATATTCTTGTAAATTGGGCTGCCGGTTATAGCCTTGCAAACTTATTAAGCGGAGTGCCTCTGACAATTAATCCTAACACAGGTCTGTTGACTTGTACGCCTGCTACTCTTGGGCTTTTCGTTTATGGGGTATGCGTTTCTGAATATCGGAATGGCGTATATCTCGACATGACGCGAAGGGATTATCAAATCAATATCATTAACTGCGAAAAGGAAACGGTTTCTGCTATTCAATTGCCAATAATTAATTGCGGAACAGATCTTGTAAACTTTCAGAATAACAGCACCGGAGCTATCAGGAGCTATTTCTGGAATTTCGGTGTAACCGGCTTAACAAATGACACTTCTGATCTTATAAATCCATCGTATCTTTATCCTGACACGGGTTATTATACTGTTGAATTAATTGCTTATGATTCCTTGAAACCTCAATGCAATGATACTACTTATGGAACGATAGAAATTCTCCCTCCCTTCATCGGCGGATTTGTTGATAGCCTCGAACCTTGTACGAATGTCGTGGCTTTCCATGATACTTCACAAACTTATGATGGTATTCCAAACAGGTGGCGATGGTATTTTGGAGATGGCGGAACGGATTCCATAAAAAACCCGGTTCATACTTATGCCGACACCGGTGGAATTGATACCATAACTTATATCGTCAAGACTGCCAAGGGCTGTGTGGACACCCTTTCTGGAGTTGTTACATTCCCAAAGTTGGTAAAAAATAAATTTACAGATAGTATCAGT
Source organism: Bacteroidota bacterium (assembly GCA_013288905.1). Classification (GTDB taxonomy): domain Bacteria; phylum Bacteroidota; class Bacteroidia; order AKYH767-A; family JABDAW01; genus JABDAW01. The sequence goes on from JABDAW010000141.1 coordinate 1,833, forward strand.
TGTGCTTATCGGTGTAATGGTTCTGCAGATGTTTCTTCTTCAGGTGGAACATCTCCATATACATATCAGTGGAGCACTTCGCCCGCCGAATATGGTCCTACAGCAACTAATCTCTGCCCGGGCTGGGCTTATGTGACAGTGACTGATGCCAAAGGATGTTCTCATGTGGACAGTATATTTGTGAAGAGTTATATTAATGATACGACCGCTATTGCTACTGCCCTGCCGGATACGATTTTTAATTTTCAGACCGCTTTATTACAGGCAAATCCTGCAAGTGGATATATTTATAACTGGTCTCCTGTGGGTAGTTTGAGCGATTCTTTGATTCCAAATCCGGTTGCGTCTCCTTCCGTTACCACTACTTATTATGTTTCAATTACTGATCCTAATGGTTGTGGAAAGGTTATTGATTCGATAAGGGTTCTGGTGCTTTCATTGCATTGCGATGCCACAGATATTTTTGTTCCAAATGCTTTTAGTCCCGATGGCAATGGTCATAATGATGTTTTATTAGTCAAAAGCAGGGGCTTGCAGACTTTATATTTTGCAATCTATAGCCGTTGGGGACAAAAGGTTTTTGAAACAACAGATTTCACCATAGGTTGGGATGGTACCTTCAATGGGTCGCCGGCAGCCCCCGATGTATTCGATTATTACCTTGAAGCCACCTGCATCAATGGAAAGACTTTTTTTAAGAAGGGGAATATTACTTTAATAAGATAAAAGATGTATAACATTGGAAATATTGTAATATCAAGCTGTCGGATTCCGATTGCAAGAGCTATTATTTCTATCCATGAAGCCATTCCAGATACATCTGGAGCCCTTCCAGATATATCTGGAGCCCTTCCAGATATATTTGGAGCCTTTCAAGATATATCTGGAACCATTCCAGATATATCTGGAACCATTCCAGATATATCTGGAAACCTTCCTTTAATAGAAAAAATCAAGTTTTCAAACAAATTAAAACTTACTTGATGAGAAAAATAGGCATCATATTTCTCTTAATAATAAATGTTCTGATAACTTCTGCGCAGGATATTCATTTCTCACAGTTCAATGCTGCCCCTCTCAATTTGAATCCTGCTAATACAGGTTTATTTGATGGCGATTATCGCTTCATCTTGAATCATCGGAATCAATGGAGTGCTGTTACCCTGCCATTCAATACTTATTCTGCTTCATTCGATATGGTCTTACCTACCGACCAATGGAAAATAAAACATTTGCCTACTGGAATTTGGGGGGCAGGAATTGTTTTTAATACTGATAAATCCGGCGATGGGCAATTGAATTTAATTGAGGCGAAAGTTTCTTTATCCTATACTCAAAAGATTAAGAAAGATTCAACTATGTTTCTGACATTTGCCATTCAACCTGGCATTTCCAGCAAGAGCATTAATTATAATAATCTTCAATTCGATCAGCAATGGAATGGAGATGCTTTTGATCCGAATCTCCCTTCAGGCGAGGCATTCCAGCGCAATAGCATTACCTATTCGGATTTTAATATGGGAATAAGATGGCATTATAAATTGAAGCAGCGTAACTCCATTACCGCAGGATTATCCTATGATCATTTTGGAACTCCTATGGAAACCTTCCTTACCAATTTCAATTCCCAATTAAGCCCCAAGATTGCCTTTCATGCCAATGGACAATTTATGGCAAGTGATAACATTGATTTGCTTCCTTCCTGGCTCTATGAAAAACAGAACACCTTCTCAGAAGCCATCATCGGCATGAATGCAAAATATATCATTGACCCTGAAGAAAACACTAATTTCTATCTTGGATTATTTGTTCGATTCGATGATGCTTTCATTCCGATGGTCAGTATGGATTATGCAAACTTCACTTTAGGTATTAGCTATGATATCAATACCTCCGGCTTGAAGCCAGCCAGCAATAGCCAGGGAGGACTGGAGATTTCACTATGCTACATCATCAAGACATTCAAACCACTAAAGCCCGGAAAGAAGATATGTCCGGTTTATTTATAAACTTCTAAATAGTTTATGAAATACCTTCTCCTTTGCATCCTTTTCTGCCTCACATTTACTTCTTATTCTCAAAGTACAGCTCAATATATTAAGGCAGGCGACCAGGCTTTTGCTGATGGCGATTACCCTGCGGCGGCAACTTATTATCGGTTGATTTTGGATGAGGATTCGACCATTCTTGATATTGCATATAAATATGCAGAGGCTTCAAGGCTTTGTTCTGATTACAAGACCGCGGAGCGATGGTATAAGATTGTAAATTTGAAAGATAAGGGGGAAACCTATCATGAATGCGTCTTTTGGTTGGGTATGATAAGTAAGGATAATGGCAAATATAAGGAGGCAAAACGCGATTTTGAGAGGTTCGTAAAGAAGTATAACAAGATTAATAATTACTTTTATCAGAAAGCAAAGAATGAAATTGTTTCCTGTGATTCTGCTATTAAATTAAGTGCCGATGCACAACCGATAATCATTCAGCATCTTGACCAAAAGATTAATACTAACAACTCCGAATTTGCGCCATTTCCCTGGGGAGACAGCGTGCTTTATTTTTCTTCCTTTCGTCCTGATTCTACCATTGGGAATGATTTGTATGCAAGGATTTATAAATCTATTAAGGATAGCGATGACTGGCAATTGGCAAAGCAGATAGATACTATTTTGAATTCTTCGGATTACCATGAAGGCAATGCATGTTTCAGTACAGATTTCAAAAGATTATATTTCACGAGATGCAAGGCTGTCAATCCTTCCAGGACTCGTTGCGAGATTTATGTAAGGCAATTTAAAGACAATAAATGGGGGCAGCCGGTTCGATTGAATGATGATATTAATTTAAAAAAATACACTGCCACTCAACCTAACATTGCTCCTGATGGAAATGGTGGTGAGATCATGTACTTTGTCTCGAATCGCCCGGGTGGCAAGGGAAAATTAGATATATGGTCAAGTACCATTTCCAGAGATGGTGTCTATGGGAAGTCAATTAATTTGGGTGACACTATCAATACTATTGATGATGAGGTAAGTCCTTTTTATCATGCTGCCACCAAGACTTTGTATTTCAGTTCGACGGGGCATTATGGAATGGGAGGCTTTGATATTTTTAAAACCCGGAAAGATTCTTCGGGGCATTGGAAGCCTGTTAAGAATCTCGGTCAGCCATTTAATACCCGCTTCAATGATCTTTATTTTTCTTTGAATGAAAGAGGGGACAAGGGTTATTTAACCTCCAATCGTACCGGCTCCTTCTTCAAAAAGAATGAACATTGCTGTGATGACATATTTACTTTTACTTTGCCGGTTAAGGATTCTGTCAATCCTGTTCCCAAAAAAGATATTGAAAGAGACATCAAATTATTAGTCCCGATTTCTTTATTCTTCCACAATGATGAACCGGATAATAATACTTTAGATACTATTACCAAAAAGAATTACAAAGAAACGTATGATGCCTATCTTGCCCTGCTTACAAAGTATAAAAGCGAGTATTCCGCAGGACTGACGGGCGATGAGAAGCATGATGCAGAGGAGGACATTGCAGATTTTTTTGAAGATTCAGTAGTCTATGGATTCAATCGTTTGGAGAAATTTTCCGTGTTGCTTTTACAGAATTTGCAACAAGGCAAAGAATGTTTGGTTACCCTCAAGGGGTATTGCAGCCCTTTGGCGGGGACGCAATACAACATTCACCTTGCCAAGCGCAGGGTTTCGTGCCTGGTGAATTATTTTAATGAATACCAAAATGGCGCTTTTAAACAATATATGTCCGGTGATAATCCTCTTTTGAAATTCACGCTCGAAGCTATTGGGGAATTGGATGTTGACC
>JABDAW010000142.1:0-115 GCA_013288905.1 Bacteroidota bacterium
AACATAAACGTAAGTCCGAAGATGGCTGGATTAGTTACTAAAGTAAATGTGAAGGAAGGCGATGAAGTCCATGCTGGCAGCGTACTTGCAGAGATAGATGATCAACTGATAAAGC
>JABDAW010000142.1:125-5630 GCA_013288905.1 Bacteroidota bacterium
TGAAAAGCAAAAGAGTCTATGGGACAGGAAGATAGGAAGCGAAATCCAATACCTTACTGCTAAGAATCAAAAGGAAACTTTGGAAAGGAAATTAGAGACTTTGGAAGAGCAACTTGACATGTGTAAAATCAAAGCTCCTTTTAATGGAACTGTTGATATGGTTTCCTTACGGGTTGGGCAAAGTGTGGCTCCTGGTATGCCATCAATCCGTGTTGTTAATCTGTCTAAATTAAAGGCAAAAGCTGATGTTGCGGAGGCTTATGCATCAAAGGTAAAAGTTGGGAATGATGTTGTAGTAGTTTTCCCTGATTTGAATAAGGAAATCAAGGCAACAATTTCCTTTGTAGGAGAGGTGATTGATCCTTTAAACAGAACGTTTTCTGTTGAAGTTAAGCTGGAAGGAAATGTCCCCGATTATCATCCCAATATGATCGTTGTGTTGAAGGTTATTGACTATAAAAAAGATTCTGCTCTTGTGGTTCCGATTAATGTCGTACAGAATTCTGAAGAAGGGAAATATTTATTCCTTGCAGTCAATGAAAATGGCAAGACTGTAGCAAAGAAACAGATGGTTTCGGTTGGATTGTCCTATGATGGAAAGACTGAAATAACGAATGGGTTGAGTGCATCGGATCAAGTCATCACAACAGGTTTTCAAGACTTGAATAACGGGGAGTTTTTGAAGTTCTAAACAACAATTTTTATGGAAGATAAATTTAAAGAATTTAAACCCAGTAGCTGGGCGATTAATAATAAAACAACCATTTTTATTCTGACAATAATCATTACATTGGCTGGGATAGGAGCGTATAATGGGTTGCCGAAAGAGAAGTTTCCGGACATTGTTATTCCAACGATTTATGTGAGTACGGTTTATCCCGGAACATCTCCCGAGAATATGGAAAATCTTATCACCAAACCTTTGGAGAAACAGATAAAAGCTATCTCCGGTGTTAAGAAATTAACGAGCAATTCTGTTCAGGATTTCTCTAATGTTATTGTAGAATTTAATACAGATGTTGATGTGCCTGTTGCAAAGCAAAAGGTCAAGGATGCCGTGGATAAAGCTCGTGTTGATCTGCCAACGGATTTACCTAAAGACCCCAATGTTTTGGAAGTTGATTTTTCAGAACTTCCGATTCTCTTTGTTAATATTTCCGGTAACTTTGATTTGAAGAAACTCAAGGTCTTTGCTGATATAGCTAAGGATAAAATTGAATCTTTAAAAGAGATTACCCGTGTTGATATTGTTGGAGCGAGGGACCGAGAGATTCAAATCAATGTGGACATGTATAAAATGCAGGCAGCAAGCATCACAATGGATGATATTAACAGGGCTGTTGGCTATGAAAATATGACTATTTCAGGGGGCGAAGTGAGTATGGATGGAATGAAGCGTGCTGTAAGTATTAAAGGCGAATTCAAAGACCCGCAACTGATAGAAAATATCATTATTCGTTCGATGTCTGGTGCGCAAATTTATCTTAAAGATATTGCCACGCTTGATGATACGTTCAAGGAAAAAGAAAGCTATGCGCGACTTGAACATGAGAATGTTATTACCTTAAATATTATCAAACGAAGTGGCGAAAATCTGATTGATGCATCTGATAAGGTTCGTGATATTGTTGCTGATTTACAGAAGACAAAGTTTCCTCAAAACTTAAAGATTACTCTTACTGGAGACCAGAGTTCTCAAACAAGATCAACCCTGCATGACCTTATCAATACAATCATTATCGGGTTCATTCTGGTAACATTGTTGCTGATGTTTTTTATGGGTGTTACCAATGCCATATTTGTTGCGCTTTCTGTTCCTCTTTCCATGTTTCTTGCATTCTTGATTATGCCGGGAATCGGGTTTTCATTAAACATGATTGTGCTCTTTGCATTCCTGCTTGCACTGGGTATTGTGGTGGATGATGCTATCGTAGTTATTGAGAATACGCATAGGATATTCAACAATGGAAAAGTCAATATTATTAAGGCTGCCAAGACTGCTACCGGAGAGGTCTTTCTCCCCGTGTTATCAGGTACTTTGACGACCCTTGCGCCCTTTATTCCTCTTGCTTTTTGGAAGGGCATTATCGGTAAGTTTATGTTCTTTTTACCTATTACTTTAATTATTACTTTGCTTGCCTCTCTTGTGGTTGCTTATCTTATTAACCCAGTGTTTGCAGTGCAATTTATGAAGCCTCATGGTGATGAAAATAACCCTGAATTTATCAAGAAAAGAAACAAAGGATTAAAAATATTCTCTATTATATTTGGTGCACTTGCATTAATCTTTTATGCTTCAAAGTCCTTTGGAATGGGGAATTTCTTTATGCTGTTAATCATTCTGATGTTTTTAAACAGGTATGTATTACATGCTGCCACCAAAAAGTTTCAGTATTCTTTTTGGCCCAAAGTTCAGAATAAATATCAGAAATTAATGACCTGGGCTTTGAAAGGAAGGAGACCGGTTTGGCTGTTGTTAGGGACTGTCGGGCTTTTTATCTTCACTATTTTCTTAATGTCTGTCAGAAGTCCTAAAGTTGTTTTCTTTCCAAATGGAGAGCCTAATTTTTGTTATGTTTATCTGACCCTTCCCATCGGAACGAGCACTGCTTATACCGACTCTATTACTCGCATTGTGGAGAACAAAGTTTATGATGTAGTTGGCAAGAATAATGATATTGTTGAATCTATTATTTCTAATGTTGCCATAGGTGCTACTGACCCTAATAGCGGGGATAGGAGCACTTCTCCGAACAAAGGAAAAGTAACTGTTGCCTTTGTTGAATTTGCTAAGCGACATGGGCAGTCTTCCTCTGCATATCTGGAGAAAATAAGGAAGTCTTTAAAGAATCTTCCGGGTGTTGAAATATCTGTTGATAAGGAAGCTAACGGACCTCCTACCGAGAAGCCGATTAACATCGAAATCAGCGGTGATGATTTCAAAGAATTGGGCGATGCTTCAAAGAGTTTAAAGAAGTATTTAGACTCCTTGCAGATTCCCGGAGTTGAAGAATTAAAATCTGATTTGCAGATTAATAAACCCGAAGTTGTTATTGATATTGATAGAGAACGAGCGAACCGTGAAGGCATAAGTACCGGGCAAATCGGCAATGAAGTACGTTATGCTATCTTCGGAAAAGAAGTTTCTAAATTCAAAGATCCAAATGATGAATATCCCATTCAACTTCGCTACAAGGAGGTGCAACGAAACAACATTGATGCCCTCTTGAATTTAAAGATTACCTATCGGGATATGGCTATGGCTGGGGCTATCAGGCAGATTCCTTTGTCTTCGGTAGCGACCATTCATTATGATAATACCTATGGCGGAATCAGGAGGAAAAATCAGAAGCGATTGGTTACTCTTTATTCCAATGTTCTTACTGGTTATAATCCTAATGAAGTTGTTGGAAAGATAAGGGCTGCTGTTGCGGATTTCCATGAGCCAGAGTCCGTATCTATCAGCATGACCGGCGAGCAAGAACAACAAAAAGAGACGGGTGCTTTCCTTGGTAATGCTGGGCTTACGGCTATTGCATTGATTCTTTTGATATTGGTTTTACAATTTAATTCCATTTCCAAACCTATCATTATCCTTTCCGAAATCATCTTTAGCATCATCGGAGTATTGCTTGGATTTTCCATCTTTAAAATGGATATGTCTATTGTAATGACTGGTATTGGAATCGTGGCTCTGGCGGGCATTGTGGTTCGGAATGGTATTTTGTTAATAGAATTCACAGAGCTTCTTCGGGAGCAGGGAATGGAATTAAAAGCCGCAGTCATTGAAGCCGGAAGAACCCGGATGACACCCGTTTTGCTCACTGCCTCTGCTACAATTCTTGGTTTGGTTCCGCTTGCTGTTGGGATGAATATTGATTTCGTAACACTCTTCACCGAACTCAATCCGCACATCTGGTTTGGTGGTGACAGCGTTGCCTTTTGGGGACCCTTATCCTGGACTATTATTTTCGGATTAAGCTTTGCCACAATGATTACTTTGATACTCGTTCCGGCGATGTATTTATTAACCGAAAAGTTTAAAGTGAGGGTTGGTTATTCTAAAAAATAAATTATAAATGGTGAATTATAAATTATGAATGTCCCCAAATTTATAATTCATAATTCACCATTTATAATTCTCTTCATTTATTCATGGCTGCTCCCAGAAAAGGGAGCAACTATTAATAAATTCAGAAAGAAAAATCCTGAAAAATAAAAAAAGCCCCTCGATTTTTATCTCGAAGGGCATTGAAATTATTTTATAAATCCTTAAACGGTATCAAAATTAAAGGGATCGCTTTCGCCGCCAAAATCTCCTCTATTATTGATGTACCAAGTGATGATATAACAGACCATGTGGCGATTTATAGTGGCTACCAAAATATCAAATGAAGTAGAACCGACAGATGAAATGGTAGTATATTTATCGCGGGTTGGGGCTGGCTGATAATGTGGAACGTAAGCAATCGCCCTGCCAATTTTTGCTACATCATCAGGCAAGTGCTTGTCGGTAATATGCCCTTCGGTAGGATTTCCTGCATAAACTTTATTAACTCCTACGGCATATTTAGTACATGAATTTACAGGAGCAATATTTGGAACGGCTACATAATTGCGACGGGCTGCATCTATATGGATAAACAATTTCAAAATATCCGTGCCGGTCAAAGTAATATCAGTATTTGATTTTAAAGTTTCTTTATTATCCTCCATGTCCTGGTTGAAGGTTTTAAATAAATCTTCAATGTCTTTCTGCGTTTCTTCTTTAGTCAGCGGATCCTTATAAGCAAGGTATAAAGGATCCCAAAGAGCCTTTTGTCCATTAAAATAAGCCATCTTGGTTGTAGAAACCCCAAGGCGGAGTGCATTGCCACCGCTATTAAGATAACCTAAAGAGACACCCATCTCTGCATCGAAATTTGAAAATAATTGTGAAGCCATTTTTTTAAACTATTTTATTGTTTTGAACCGTATATAAATTTTGGAGGCGCAAAAATAATTCATTTATTTGAATTGACCAAATATTATTTGAAAAATTTTGAAAAGAATTAAAGTAAAATCTGCTGAAAAAGTTTTGAAAAAATATCTTTAAGAATTATAATATGCTGTAGTACAGTATATTATTAGACTGATAAAAGTTGGTGATGTCTGAAAAACCTCCAAAAAAGACGTTTCGGGCTGGGAGTATATCGTAACAGGTTTGGGCTATGACGGTGCAGGACTGGGGTTTGTGCCGACAAAACCCGGGTCCGTTGCCATCGGACTGGAGTTTCAGGAGAAGATTGACCTGTTTGTTGTCTTGGAAAACATTTCTGTTCGAACGAAACCCAGCCGCGAACCAATACCAGCAAAATATGACGCGACATACTCCCAGCGTGCACGACATTTCTCCAACCCGTAACGACAAAGTTGCTCGCTGTTCCGTCGCGGCGGAGTTTCGTTCGAACGGAAATGAGTTTCAGAGGAAGAGGTTTATTCCAAAAGATTTCTGATTATGGAATG
>JABDAW010000143.1 GCA_013288905.1 Bacteroidota bacterium
TAAACTTCCATTGTGAGATGAATAAATCTGATCGGGAAGCCATTCCCGATCAGATATTCTTAATTCGCTATTTTTTGTATAATTCCCCATTAAAAAGTCCTTATGATATAAGGAGTATTAAATAACTTAAAATGGCAAATCATCACTCCCCGCAACAGGGCTTTCAGCTTCCGAAGGTATCGGAGGCATGCCTTGACCGACCGACGCAGAAGAACTTGCGGCAGATACCAACTCCACTTTCCAAGCCTCAAGATTAGAAGCATAACCCGACCGACCATCCTTTTCCCATTTGCGACCTCTGATGTTGAAAGTAACCTTAACTTCCATACCCTTCTCGAAGGGATCAATCGCAGCACAACGGTCATTGCTTAATTGAAACATGATAACATTGTTAAAAGCGAAACTACCGTTTTGTTCATCTTTCTCGACAACAAACTCTCTCTTTTTAAATTTTTCTGTGATTTGAACAGCGTCAAATTTCTCAATCAACTTTCCTGTAAATTCGTAACTCATAGTATTTATTATTTATTTATTTTTTGTGGCGGCAAAGATATATAAACTTCAGTTACTGCAAAATGATTTTTGTGTCCAGAACTTCATTATCCGTAATTATTTGAAGAAAATAGATGCCCTTAGGCTGATCTTTAAGGTTTATATTTTTATTATAAGTACCCATGAATAGGGTGTTTGCTTCACTATAGACCACCTGTCCTTTGGTATTAATAATATTTATTTTAAAGGAAGACTTTTCCTGTTGAATAAAAGAAATATTTACGCCGGAAGAGGAAGGATTCGGGAAGATTTGAATAGAATTGGCTAATGAATTCATTCCAGCCAAACCTGTAGTGGTCTGATAGCCCAAGGCAACACTATCAATAGCAATGGAGGGATCATTTCCAGCTCCATCATCATTATTAGTCCAGTTAAAACCAATCTTGACATTCGCATTATTATTAGCCGATGAAGGCAAAGTTATTGCAGCATGAGCCGTCCATTTCCCTTGACCGGAGCAGCCGACATTATTGGAAGGAGTAATGGTATCAAGGATCATCCATGTAGTGCCATCGAAATAATCAACAGTGCAATAATCATGTCCTGGCTGACCATGAGCCTCATATTTGAATTTAATAGTGATAGTTGATTTTCCTGTACAATTAATAGTGGGAGAAGTTGCCCGTTGATTTGAAATCACTGTCCCATCTCCATCACCTGCATCATAGGCAGCACCGCAATCTCCGGTAGGGCAAAAAATACTTGCTAAGGGAGAAGAAGAAACATTTCCAATGTGAAGAGTAGCATCATTTGTGGTGCACGTGGATCCGCAAGCTCCGACATTATTTCCATTCTCAGCACAACTTACAAACCAGGTATTTGCAGCAGAGCCATTGGTTCCGGTAAGAATAATTTTCCAGGCACCATTGGTCCCGACATAAGTAGAATCGGAACACAGAGAATCACAGTTGTTATTAAAAGATTCAACCCAAAAGACCGTCTGGCTCTTGACAAATGAAAGGTTCAAAAAGAAAATACAGATTAATGACAGAAGCACTGATAACACAGGTGTTCTGGAACTTTGAAGTGTTGTTATTTTTGTATTCATAAGATGTTTTATTAAGTAATTAATTTTATTTTTCGGAGGGCAATATTAAGAAATTTTTTAGATAAGGAAAATATAATTCGCGGTTAAAAAATCGTTAAACCGTAAATCATTCTAAAATATAATCTAATTTTGCACGCTCTAAAAAGATAATTAACTAAAATGACATTTACTTATAAAACAAGGAAATCTATTCCAGTTTGCTTCCATTCAATAAGCCTTTTTCTTCTTGCCTGCATGGTGTTTTTTCATTCCATCACCTATTCCCAAAACTACAATAAAATGGGTGGAGGCGGTACAGGAAAAGTTTATGGAATCGTAATTGATTCTGCCGATAATAAATCCATCGAATATGCAACTATCACTTTGTTGCGAGCAAGTGATTCCAGCGTTGTAAGTGGTGCAATCACCGATGGCAAAGGACAATTCAAGATTGAGGATGTTCCATTTGGGCAATACAGAATCAATATTTCTTTCATCGGATATAAAGCTATGATGACTTCTCCTTTTTATGTTTCTAATCAAAATTCTGAAGTGGATAAAGGGAAAATCAAGATTTCTTCCAATACAAAAAAATTAGATGAATTTGTCCTCACGGCAGATAAAAGCGATGTGCAAAATACATTGGATAAAAGAGTTTATAATGTTAGTAAAAACATCGTCAATACCGGTGGGACAGCTACAGATTTATTGCAAAACATTCCTTCGGTAACCGTTGATATTAATGGTACGGTGAGCTTCAGAGGCAACGCCAATGTTACTGTTTTAATAGATGGAAAGCCTTCAGGATTGACAGGTGGAGACCGCCAGGCTTTGTTGGACCAGCTTCCGGGAAGTTCTATTGAGTCCATTGAAGTTATTACTAATCCTTCCGCAAAATATGATGCTGAAGGAATGGCCGGAATTATAAATATAATTACCAAAAAAGATAAGCTCAAAGGTATTAATGGAAACGTTGCAATTAGCGGTGGTACGCATGATTCCTACAATGGCTCCATAGGGCTGAATAACAGGACTTCGAGTTACAATATTTATGCAAATTATTCCTATCGCCATGAGGAACGATTGTTCACTGCTCACGGGCTTCAGAACAGTTATCTGACTGATACTTCCTATAATTATGCTACTACAAGCTACAGCAACCATACTTCTGAAGTTCATAACGGGAAATTAGGGGTGGATTTCTATCTTAGCAATTATTCTACTCTTGGCATTTACGGCACCATAAATACAAGGAATCAATTTGAGCCTAATATCAATACCTTTGCTTATACCACCCTTGAAGGAGCACCAATTAGTTCCTATTGGCAGAACCTTTATAATGTGGATAAAAATACCACATGGCAGGGCAACATTGATTATAAACATACCTTCCCGAATTCTAAACGGGAGCTTGATGCAAGCGGTAATATCTCTACTAATTTAAGGAATGAGAATACCGATTATCAGGATAGTTTTTATGATTATTTTCTTGGGAATAATAACTATGAATATAATTATACAACGGCGAAGTATGTTACGTCAGTGGCTCAAGTTGATTACATCCATCCGTTCGATAATAAAAGCAAGCTGGAAGCGGGTTTGAAAGCAAATTACAGGCTCAATGATAACAACCAGGTGGTGAAAAATTACGACTCCTTGCAAAATCCAATTTACAATCCATTGGACTATGCTACTGATGATACTTTGACGAATCATTATCTTTATAATGAGCAGATTTATGCTGCTTATCTGATGTACACCGGCTCCTTTAAATTTTTGGATTATCATGTGGGGCTTCGTGCTGAGCAAACTATCACGAGTGTTCAACAGGAGACAATAGATTCCGTTTATCGCAACAACTATTTACAGCTTTTTCCGAGTGCTTCCATAAAATATTCTTTAGGATTTCAGGAAGACATTCAGCTAAGCTACAGCCGCAGGATTAATCGTCCGAATGTCTATGCCCTCAACCCTTTCAAGGATTTCACCGACACCATGAATGTGAGGCAGGGAAATCCTTATCTGAAGCCAGAATTGATTAATTCCCTTGAATTGGGATATACCAAGACAACTAACAAGGTCTCCATTTCAGCCACTATTTATTATAAGCATTCGGATGATTTGATTTCTTATTACAGAATATTTAATCCTGATAATGGCAAGTCTTTACTCACCTTCGAGAATTACAGTTCATCCGAGAATTATGGTGTTGAAGGCTCTTTCAGATATGATTTAGGTAAGGTTGGGAATCTCTTATGGAGCTTCAATGCATACAATAATAAGATCAATGCCAGCAACCTTCAAACTGATCTTCAAAGCAGCGCTGTCAATTGGAATTCCCGTTTGACTGCAAACATTCGTCTTTCGAGATATACTGCCTTTCAAATGACCGGATATTATTCTGCTCCAAATACTTCTCCTCAATCCACTGTCAAGGGTTTCAGCTCGGTGGATGGCGGCATCAAACAAGATTTCATGAAGGGCAAAGCCTCCCTTGCATTTAATTGCGGTGACATCTTTAATATCCGCGAATTCGACATCGTAAGCCAGGATATTGTTAATAATAAATTGGTCTATTATTATACCGGAGTCCGCAAACGGGAATCAAGAATCTGGATGGTCACTTTATCCTATCGGTTCGGAACAAATAATGATAAAGCAAGCAAGAAAAAGAAGCCGGATAATATGCCATCTGATAATGGGGAAGAACCAATGGGATATTAATTCAATAAAATTGAATTCAGAATTTATTCCTTGTTTCTGATTTCGGATAATTAATATTTTTTCTTAACATTAAAATCTTCAAGGAAAAATATTTCATAAATCACAATCTTTTCCAAATGAAAAGAGGAACCATTTCTGATTCCTCCTTCTGATGAATATCATTTTATGCTAAAATTCTTATACTATGATTTTTACCATGCGGATGATGATGGTATTTTTGCTGCCTTCGAGGATAGTTATCGGTGTTGTTTTTTCGGTATAATCTATGCGGGAGGAGTTGATTATTAAGGCTCCATAAGCTTCGGTGGTGATGGTGGCATCACCATTCCCATTGCCTGTGTCTGATGCGCCGGTCTCATCTATTTCGCCAAAAACTCCTGCTAATGGCAAGCCTGTAACATCGTCCACATACTGAATATTAAAGGTAGATGGAGTGCCTACAAGTATCCAAACCAAGCCCCAGTTGCCGCCTTTCAATCGTTTCTGTGCAGGTGTCAGGGTATCATATCCCCCTTCGACTTCATTAGCTACAGTTAATAAAATCGGTCCTGCAAGGTCGGCTAATTCCCTCATCGCAATATTAGCATTACTATGCGCCGATACATCTTCATTGCGAATAATAATCGAAGCATTCAAAGGAGACAAAGCGGCTACTACCCTTGCCACGCGGGTGTATGCAGGTCGTCCTCCAGCAACGCGGGCAGCCTCTCCATCAATGACTGTATTCGCCACCAAAATCGCCTTTGCCTCCGTATCAACCGATGGAAGAAGCGGACGGCTTGGGTTCATACCATAGAAGGTAAAATCTGATTTTACATAAATTCCTTCTTTTACATCTCCCTTAAAATTGCGGAGACAATTTCTTTCTACCAAATTCAGAAAATCAAAATTCGTTTTGGCATTCAATACAGATTCCGACTGTATCCCACCTGTTGACAACCATTCCATCCGCGAGTTATGGAATGCTGGATTAATAGTCGCCACCTTTACCAATGTCCCCGTCGAGAGGACGATATCGCCGGTGATAGGATGCAGGATCATGTTGTTAATTGCGGCAATCATGATGTCTTTGTGCCGGTCAGTTCTTGGTCTTCTGATTACGAAATTTCCCATTTTAATTTTATTTATTTATTGTTAATATATGTATTTAAAACGACTGTCGGGTTATATAAACCAAGTTGCGGCTTGTCATTCAATGACAAGCCGAAAATTGGTGTATAA
>JABDAW010000144.1 GCA_013288905.1 Bacteroidota bacterium
CAGGTATAGGTGGATTAAGCAAACTATCTGGTATAGTAATATTCGGGTATTTTTGCAATTCTTTATAATAGTTTTGAAAATTAGAGCCAATCCCATAAATTTGTTTTAATAAAATAGCATCATTATCTATATCAGGTTTATCAATTGTGGAATCGTGCTTAATACAAAAGTAGATGCCGTTATCTTCATATGGAATAATGTACCCATCACTTGGATGTACAATATCTATATTACCTTGCGGTTCAATGTTATAACCCCGGCTATAATCGGCAACTAAAATGGTACCTAATTTCAATTTTCCATCTTTATTTTTGAATATATTAGTTATTTTAATTTTCTTGATATATGGACATCCATAATCTTCCATATAGATACCTTTAGGCCCAATAGCAGGTTCACCACTTATCAAAGTACCTTGAAAAATATAAGTTGCATTTCTGAAAACCTTATCACGATAATAATTTCTTTCCGCAGCTCTATCTGCGGAATCCATTATCATTACTTGTGAAAAGCCTGTAACGCCGCATGTCAGCATTGTTAAGGTCAGTATTATTAGTTTTATTTTTTTCATTTTTTATATATTATATTGGTTTACTTTTTTTATTTTTAAATTATTAGTTTTATAAAATTATTGTGCGAAATTACGTATAAAAATATTAATGACATTTGACCATCATCTTTTAAGGTGCTCTTTTGAGGTTACTTTCTTTGTATCTTTTCATGCTTTTTTTTGTTATATAAATCTATATAAATCAAACTGCGTGAGACTAATTGATTTATCCACTTCGGAGGTACTGGTATACCTGTAGTTGAAACAACCCAAAAGCTCACGCATTGCATGAGCGTTTACATTATCCTCAACTACTTAAAATTACCAGTTTCCCGAAGTGAGATTTTGCTAACGCAATTTCCTATTATCTTTTTTATTTCATCTTTCTATTTTTATTTTGCGGTGGCAAAAGTAGGAAAAAAGTTAAGATAAACTCCAAACTTATATTTTAATTTATGAAGAATATTACACCATCCAATTGTTTTAACTAAAATGTGCCCGAAAAAAGGAGCCAGATGGGAGAGCCTCAAAACGCCTTGGGATGCCTTCAAAACGCCTTGGGATGCCTTCAAAACGCCTTGGGACACCCCTAAAATGCCTTGGGATACCCTCAAAACGCTTTGGGATACCTTCATATCTCATTGGGATACCCTCAAAATGCCTTAGTACCCCTTCCGAATGAGTTTGTACAGCTTCCGAATGCCTTTGTATAAGACAAAAATGCGATTATATACCTTTAAATATCTATTTTTGCCACATCAGATAATTCAAAATAATTTATAAAATATGAAACAGATAATTTGTCTCCTTACCCTGATAATTTTAATGGCAGGATGCGCTCCCAAAGAAAAAAAATCTAATAACGAAACATCGCGAAACAAAGCCACCATGCAACGCTTCTATGATGATGTTTTTAATAAACATAATACCGCCAAGATAGATTCACTGGTAGCTCCCGACTATCTCGAACATAACGTGGATCCGGGCTATGCAAACAATCGGGAAGGAATGAAAAAGCTGCTGAATGATTTCTTTGTCAGCTATCCAGATATTTATGGAAAGATAAATTTTATGCTCGCCGACAGCGATATGGTAATGGTGCATTTCACGATGAGAGGCACCAATTCAGGACCCTCTGGGGGCATGCCAGCCACTAATAAAATGATTAACCTCGATGGTGTGGACATCATGCGATTTAACAAAGACGGCTTGGGCTGCGAACATTGGGGCTACATGGAGGAATTGAAGATGATGGATCAACTCGGAATGCTGCCGCCAAACAACCCAATGCCAGACACTGTCAAACCGAAAAAGGTGCAAAAGAAAAAGCCAAAAATCAATGTTCAATTCCAGGAAAAGAAATAAATTATCAAATAAGATATTTCACACCCCCCCGGTCTCTCTAAAAGTCGTAATAGTGATTAAACAAGGCGGTCTTGAAGCCTATGTAAAACCAATTGGTAGTAGAGGTTGCTTGTGAACTCACCTGGCTCCTAAGAGAAAAGCCTACTTCGATATTCATATTATAACTTGGATTAACCAAATAATCCATGCGGAATTCTTTATAAATTAAGGTAGTGAACAAGCCCTGTGTGGTATAATTCCCATAAGGCTGGACAGTGGGATCAATGTAGTTTTCATAAATGTTTTGCCCGAAATCCACACCATCATAATCTGCTCCATAGACTGCATAATTGAATTTTGCTTCAAAGAAAAATCTTCCGGTCCTGTAGCTAAGAAAGGCAATGTTTTCAAAGAAGTTCGCACCAAGCGGATCGGCAAGACTTTGATTATAATTACCGTAATTCTGAAGTGTGGTTTCATGAGAATAAGTATAAGGTCGCACCCAATTAAACTCATATTGAAATCTCAATTTATCAATACCAAAAAGGTTATTAGCCTTTATGCCAGCTTGAATTCCGTCCTTGTTAATCATCGCTCCCTGTGAATAATGTTTGAAAGCATTGACATCGAAATCATCAAGAACCAACTGGCTGTAGAATTTTACATCATCGCTGAATTTAAAGTTGAATGCCCCGCCCATCAACACGTTATTTGGCGAGCCGAGTGAATATTCTATTGGGCGATAAAAGATAATAGGATTCAAATAATCCACCCTGAAAGCCCCTTGATTCGTGGTATCTGCAAAAATAACCGATTCAAATAGACCGATATTTACCCGATTTGAAACATTGTAACTAAGGTAGTGGGCGGTCATGTATTTTCTTGAGAAGTATTGGTTTGCAGCCTCTGCAGGCTGTGCAATTGGGGAATTGTGCAAGTCTTCCATTGCACAAAAAAGGTTGGTATATTGAAACTTCCAAACATTGGTAGTGACCTTCAAGAAAGGATATTCATAAGAATTATCCGATAACAAAAGCGAGCGATATCCTTCGCCGATAAAGTTCTTATCTGTCCCGAATTGGAAGTTGAAATATTTGGAAGCTTTGTAAGAAATATATCCTGTAGCTACGCCAAAATCATAGCCGCTTCCCAAGCCGGTGAAGTTCTTAACCCTTCCTTGACCGGGCACAATCTGATTGTTGGTATCATTAATGAACGATGTGATATAACCGGGATACACAGCCTGCGTCTCCATGTAAGTTGCGGAAAAAGAAAAATTATTTCCAAGATTTCCTTCGAATAAAAGACCACGAGAATTAACATGTGTGTTCTGACCACTTGCCTGATCATGACCACCTTCGAAGTCAAACAAAGGGTCAATATAAAGTTGGTAATCGGCAGAGTCAATAGCTATGAAATGTTCATAAGACACCTTGCGACGAAGCCAGGAAGCACCTGAATCCGGCTTATAGGATGTATAAACATTATCAGTAGTATCCATGTTGATGACTTTCCTTATATCACTCATCAAATAGGGCTTAACAGAAGTGTGAAAGTTCATACCAACCTGATTCAGATAGGCATCATATTCCTGGGTAATATCTCTGTTTAATGGAAGGTAAAGTTGTTGAGATACCGCATGTGATGTGGCGATCAGGATAAATAAATACAAAAGAAGAAGTTTATTCATTCGTGTCGAAATATTGGTTAAAAAAAATAAAATTTATATTTAAGAAACGCTTTTCTTCTTCTTGTATAGTTTCAGCAAATATGGAATCTGACTTAATGAAGCCGCCAAAATACCGAG
Source organism: Bacteroidota bacterium (assembly GCA_013288905.1). Lineage (GTDB taxonomy): Bacteria > Bacteroidota > Bacteroidia > AKYH767-A > JABDAW01 > JABDAW01. Next base: position 3,702 of record JABDAW010000144.1, read on the forward strand.
AATGAGAAGTATCTGTCCGGAGTGCAGATTGCGTAAGGAAAAGGAAAGTGCTATGAAGAGAATATTCACAAAGTAGAGAATAAAACTCGCCTTCTTATGATTGAGTCCTAATGCAATAATCTTGTGATGGATATGATTTCTATCCGGTCGGAATGGAGAAGTTCTGCGAATAGCTCTGAAAAAGAAAACTCTCAAAGTATCAAATAATGGAATGATCAGAATCCCAATAGCAATAGCTGGGGCAGACCTGGAGAGATCTATACTGATGTTTTGGATGTTGAAATGTTTTTGAAAGAATTGAGAAAGTTCTTCTGAAGTTTTAGGATTATTGATATTAGCTTCAATAAAATTGATCGCAAGAATGGAGAGAATAAGCCCTACGATCAGGGAACCCGTATCGCCCATAAATATCTTTGCATTCGACAAGTTGAAATAAAGAAATGCCAACAGTGAACCGCATAATGCAAATGACAAAGTGGCAAGGACAGTATTCTCCACCATGTATAAAAATATTCCAAAAGTAAAGGAAGCAATCACACCGATTCCTGCGGCAAGTCCATCAATTCCATCAATTAAATTATAAGCATTAATGATTACAAGAATAGTGAAAATGGTAAGGATATAACTTACATTTACAGGTAATTCATAAACCCCTAAAACGCCAACCATATTGGTTAATCTGAAAAAAGTAAAAGACTTTGATGGGTCATCAACGGGATTGGAAAAGAATACAATTATGCCTGCTGACATCAATTGCCCAATGAATTTTTTGATTGGCGATAATGGAATAATATCATCTTTAATTCCGATAAAAAACATGATGATGAGCGAAGCAATTATGTATTGTCTCGGCTGATAGGAAGATTCGGCTGTCCAAAATGTAAAGGCAAATATTATCCCTGCAAATAAAGCTACACCCCCTAATGTCGGTATCTTGGAATGGTGAGATTTCCGCTCGCCGGGTTCATCGAAAAGATTCTTCATTCGTGCCACCTTGATGATGGATGGAATCGCGACGAAGGTAATCGAAAAAGAAGTAAGTAATGCCAGTAATACTTTAATCATTGAAAATTTAGTCTCGGCAAAACTAAGGAAAATTATGTTATCCAAGAAAAAATCTGGAATTTCCCACTATAATTTTATGATTTTGGCAGCCGTCCAGTCAATCATTTTATCGGCTGTTCTAATGTCAACAAATCTAAAATCTGTTAGTAAATATTCTAATTTTTCCAATGCTCCATTCAAGCCATAGTAAGACTTAAACTTACGAATGACGGGCAATTCGGTGATCATTGGCTGGGTGGGATCGAAGTCTCTCGGGTGGAAATAGGTCATTGTATAAGGAGATCGTTTCGTAAGTTTTTTGATGATTGGATAGGGGAGCAATCTGAAGTATCCGCCACCGGAAAAAATTATATTCATCGAAAGAATATTTAACAGATTTATAGGAAATTCCTTAATCATCGTTCCATTAATATCTATTAAACAGGGGGCTGCTTCTCCAAAACTTTCAAAACCACCATGACCACGCTTAGCCGGAAAAATCGAGCTGTCTATGTTTATTCCATGCTTTAGAAGAATTTCAAATGCCCATTTATTATTTTCCATTATTGAAAAACCAGGGGCACGATAGGTTGAAATTTTCTTTCCAAGAATATCTTCCAAAGTCTTTAAAGATTCCGCCAAATCTATTTCAAATGCAGCAGGCGTTTGTTCATAAACTAATTGATGCATCGCGGAATGGGAGGCGATTTCATAGCCCAGGGAATCTATTTTCTTAATGATTTCA
>JABDAW010000145.1 GCA_013288905.1 Bacteroidota bacterium
AATTATATCATAATACCACTCTCTATCACCAACTGTACTTAGATCAATTAATAAATATTTATTTGCTTTTTGAAAATTTTGGTTAAAATACTTAAAACTTTCTTTGTAATAAATATTTAAGTCAATACTCATTCTTGATAAGTTTTTTGCCACATAATATCCTTTAATATCGGCTCTATATGAATGTCGGCTCAAATTAGATGAACTACCTCTATGATAAACAATGGAATTTGAAACAACCCAACATTCCTTATTAAAATCTTTAAGGCGAAGACACAAATCATTATCTTGGTAAAAGTTGACAAGGTTTTCATCATGCATTCCCATTACTTTAAATAGTTTTTTTTCTATTAACATATTTGCAGAACATGCCATTTGAACTTTTTTACTTTTGTTCACTAACTCAAAGTCAAGCAATTGATCCATGTAAGGATGAGCATTATTTAATTTTGATAATGCCATACCAAAATCAATGATTCTTGATGTTTCTGGATTTAATAATTTTGAACTTACAATACCAATTTTGTTATTAGATTGAAAAAAATTTGTTAAGTTCGCAAACCAATTGTTTGTATATACAGTATCAGAGTCACAGAAAATTAAATATTTTCCTTTCGCTATTTCTGCGCCGTAATTAATAGCCCTTGAGTACCCTAAATCTTGATTGTAAGTAACTATCTTGATTCTTTTTTTATTTAGCTTAATCCCTAATTCATTTGAATTAGAGTTATTCATTACAACTATAATTTCAACATCATGAGGGACTGTGAATAGTAGGCTTTTTAGGCATGCCTTCAAAAAGCTTTGATTGCTATGATATGGTATTATAATTGAGTAGTCCATAGACTTATAAATGTTCAGGTTAATAGCTTTTCTTAATGATGCTAATACCCCATAATAATTAGTTATCCTTTATTGGAATACCTAAAAGTTATCGCATTAAGATGTCCTTACGTGGATGTTTCGCAATAAGAATTTGTTTCTGTTTTTCCTTGTTTACATGAGTATAGATTTGAGTAGTCATTATTGAACTATGCCCGAGAATTTTTTGTATGAATCTAATATCCACATCCTCTTCCAATAATAATGTTGCCAGCGAATGTCGAAAAATATGTGGAGTAATGTGCTTATTAATTCCGGCCTTGGCAGCCAAATTCATTACGATACTTCTTATTGATTGATCTGATAATTTTGTTCCAAAACGATTAATAAGAAAAAAGCCTCCAGAGTTTACAATCTTATCCTTGAAAAGTTGCGAATATTCTTTCAGGATTTTCAATGATTCTTCATTACAAATTTGCAGAACTCTTTCTTTGTTCCCCTTGCCCATTATTAGGAGTACGCCAGTATCAAGATTTAAGTTTTCAGCCCTGATATTAGCGATTTCTGATACTCTTGCTCCGGTTGAAAATAGCAACTCAATTACTACGATATTTCTTATAGATTCCAAATACGAATAGGTTCTTATTTCTTTTATTTGGTTTCTATCTTTATACGCAGTTTTGAAAATCTTTTCTATTTCCTCCATGTCCATAACTTTAGGTAAGTTCTTATTCTCCTTGATCTTTATTCGCATTTTCCTGAATGGATTAGAAGTTATTTTATCTTCAAATTCGAGGTAATTGAACATTGCTTTCAAGGTTGCTATTTTTCTTTTTATAGACTTGGGTTTAAGATGAGATATTTCTTCAAGGTACTCCCTTAGTTCAAATTTAGTGACCTTTTCAATTTCTATCGAATATTTTTTTTCGATAAGAAATTTTGTGAATTGCATTAAGTCAATCGTGTAAAACTTAATTGTTTTCGGACTAAGATTTTTCTCGAAATTACAGTGTCCGATAAATCCTTTAATGGATGTGTTTATTGTATTCATATTTTTTAATTTATAGAAAATAAACTTAAAAATATGAATACTTAAAAAGGGGTGAAATTAGCTATTTCATAAGTCCAAAAAATGAAAATATACATTTAGATTTCGTCAAACCAATATCTCTTCTAATAATCCCTTCCAAATTACAAACCCTTTTTGCTTATCAGTATAATCATGATTAATTCTACTAAAGTTTTCTGGTGCACTTTCAAGAAAAAATTGTCTTCCATTATTTCTAATCACTGAAAGGTTATTATCAATAATTTTAAGATTACTTTTCAATTCTTGTTTTTCCTTTTTGAAATGCCAAATATATGTCGCTTCTTCAGTGTCTAAAGTTTCCAAAACGATATGATATTGCTCCTTGCCAGTTAACAAAAATACGAAGGAGAAAGGATTCAAAACAAATCTAATTTTTAGAGTGCTTCTATCGTGATTCATCGCCAAGTATCTTAAATGATTATAGTGTTTTGATTTTTTGATTTTTAAAATATCATTAAGCAAATCTTCGCCTGAATTGTATAGAGAATTTGCCTTTAGTTTTGCAGTCTGGATTTGGCTAATATCTAAAAGGTTTTGCTCTGAATTTGTTTGAATGGTTTTTCCTAAAATAGTATTTGTGACAAAACGAAATTTTACGCTTTCTAATACTTCCAGATTTATCTTTTCTACATCCTTGGAAGTTGCCAATTGAGAAATTAGTTTTCCGTTTTCAAATTCTGCATGAATCTCTATTTTGACGTTCTTTGACTTAAGCGTCTTTGAAAAGTATGGTTTCAACACTTCAAATTCAGGGCGAATTTCAAAGTTCTCTATATCAAATTCCAATTCTCTTTTCATATCTTGAATGAGGTATTTGAAAGCAACGCTACCATATCGAAATTCAAGTTGTTCGATGGGAATATTTATTTTTTTATCGACTGCATAAATAGTATTTGAAACTATTTTCTCATCAAATGGTTCATCAAATAAAGTTGCTTGCTTTTCAATTTTTCTGTAATAGGTGTTTCTTTTAAGAAACAGTTTGTTCAGGTATTCTATTTTTATATCCCGATAATCGTAAATGATAGGGGTAATTTCTGATCGTTGCACTCTCCCAAGGTACTGAATTAGTTTTCCTTCAAAAGAAAAAGGATATACAAGAAAAAGACATTGCGCATTTCGCAAGTCTGTTCCTTCTCCAAAATATTGTCCTGTTGTAATAAGTATTTGATAATTTCCTTCCGTAAGAACTTTCCATTTTAAAATTCGATTACTTTCGGAATCATCTCCACTTAACGTAATTGTTTCATATGACTGTTTAAGATATTGGTTGAGCGATTCAATATGTTCTTTTCTCTCAGTGATAATGACCACTCTTTTTCCTTCTTTCAATTCATTTTTGACATCCTCAAGTATCAATTTGTTTCTAGCCGAATCATGCACCAATATTTTTGATAATGTTTCAAACTCATCCGTCTTGGAATTGAAGGGAATATTAAGTTCAGTATTTTTGATTGTAATTCTAACCTTTTGTTGACCATCCATTTCAGATGCATTTAATTCGTGAATTATATCTCCTAAATGTACAAAGATTAATTTGCCTTCATTGAATTTTCGAAATGGGGTTGCTGTTAACCCATAAAGATAAAAAGTATTTAATCTTGAAATCGCATTTCTAAATGTTTCTGCGGGTACATGATGACATTCGTCAATCAATATTGTTCCAAAAGAATTGTGCAAATCTATCGAATCAATTTTATCAAGTTCCTTCGTAAGGCTTTGAAACGTAGCAACTGTAATTTTCTTTCCAATTTTCTTTTTCCCTTGACCAATTTTTCCAATTTCATTTTTGGGAATACCTAAAAAGGTTTCTATTCTTTCTATCCATTGCTCCGCAATTTGTTTGCGATGAGTAACAATTAATGCTGGTTGTCTTTTATCCGAAATTATTTTGAGTCCGATAATCGTTTTGCCGGAACCAGGAGGAGCAACGATTACTCCCAAATCTTTTTTATAAATACTTTCAACTGCTGCCTGTTGATATTCCCTAAGCTTCGCGTTAAATGAAAAGGATACTTCGCTTAACTTTTTTCTTTCATCTCTAAAATCATATTCAATTTTATTCTCTCGGCAAAACCTAATTAATCGTCCAATAAAACCTCTTGGTATGATTACCTCATTTTCCATTTCTTCAACAAATCTAAAATAGCGTTCTGTTCCCCAAGTATTTCTACCGATTTTCTTTTTGATGAGAAATTCGGAGTTTGTAAAATTCAATTCTTCTTTTAAGAAATTTACCAATTGAATTGGCAAATTTGACCTATTAATATGGACAACTTTATCAAGCAAAATTGATAATTTATCTGTTACGGTTTGAAAATGATTTTTAGGATTTGACAGATGGTTTTCTACATCAATAAAAGATTCAAATATTTTATCAAGAGACTCTATAGTTGATTTTTGAATGCTTGATAAATATCCCCATTGATCATTTAATGGTCGTATGGTTTCAGGATCAATAAAACAACTATTGCCTTGTTCAAATGTTGGTTTATACAAAGGCAAAGCGATGAGATTTCCAAAACCTTTCCCTGAAAGAAAATCCTGATTTGGAAACAACCTGTCAAAACTTGAACTTTTATCGAACACGGAAAATAATCCCGCTTGTTCCAAAATTTTTATGAATATTTTTCTGCTCTTGATTGCCGGATATGGTTGTTCAAAGAATATCCAAACATGTCCGCCATGCCCAGAGCGAGAACGCTCTAAATATGCCGGAATATTTTTTTCATTGCAGGCATTCATAAATTTTATGCATTCATTAATCCAATTTTCTTTATCAAAATCCGCAACAATAAACCATGAAGTATTATCACTTAATAAGGGGTATAGACCAATTAATTGCTCGCCATTCAGGTGCTTTTCTATTTGTTCGTCAGTAAGCGACAGATAACCCTTAGCAGAATAGTTTTGAAAATTACCACCCTTCATTTTGTGCAATCTATAAGAGTATGGATCATACTGATATGCGGGCATGTATCCACTTTTATTTCCCTTTTCCCATCTAACCGCAAACACATCATCTCTGCCTTTGAAAAGAGATTTGAAAATTTGCATGCGGTTATTTGGAGTAACCATAATTTTTTAGTATAAAATGCCTCAAATTTTTGTTCAATCTCACGTCATTTTTCAGGTTCCAAAGATACAATTTTGCTGATAAAATAATCCAAAATGTAGCTTGAAACGGAATTTAAAATAATAAAGATTTTTAAACCAGATTATGGTTCTCTAATTAACCGGAAGTTGTAAGCAACTTATGCTCGGCAAACTTCCCAAAAGAGTGAAGTGAGAAACAAGGCTGTCTTTGCCACCAAAACCATAATGATTGAAAAATACAATCTTAACAGAATGATTTCCGGCAGGTCCTTTGTAAATAGCATTGCCATTATTAGCATCAGTCGTGCAATCAGGCGTACCTATCCAAATGGTAGTACATGACCCTATATACGTGCCATCAACATAAACGCTGTTGGTTGATCCAGCATAACTCGTATTAGGTCTGTAGAATAATGCGAATTCATTATACAAACAAGAGCCATCGCTCTCTGTGGCTTGCGGGTTGT
>JABDAW010000146.1:0-1749 GCA_013288905.1 Bacteroidota bacterium
AGAGGACAGAAAGATGAAATGAAAGATTCATATAAAACCCTTTCGGAGATATACTCCAACCTTCAGGATTACAAGGCTGCTTATAAGAATCAAACCCTTTATCAGCAAATGAAAGATACCATTTTGAATGTCGAGAATACCAGCAAGATGAAGCAACTCGAGATGCAATATGAATTTGATAAAGATGCCGCAATTCAAAAAGCCGAACAGGATAATAAAAATGCCATAGCAGCAAATGAAATTGCTTCTCAAAAGTTTAAGCGCAATGCTATTTACGGTGGTCTGGCAATTGTTGTTGTATTCCTGCTGATAGTGATTTTGCAACGAAATAAAATTTCAAAGGAGAGAAGACTGAAAGCACTGGAACAGGAACGCAGCCGTATCAGCCAGGATTTGCATGATGACTTAGGCTCCGGTTTGGCGGGGATATTGATGTTGAGCAGCCAATTGGAGAATCCTGATAATAAATTTTTGCTGGGCTCGAATATCCAAAAGATTAAACAATCGTCAGAGCTTATGACCGAGCAAATGGACGTAATTATCTGGGCTTTGAATCCAAAGAATGATACCCTTGAGAACCTTTTATCATTCATCGAAATTTATATGCAGGACTATTTTGAAAACCTCCCTGTGAAATTCATTATCCTGCTTCCTTCAACCATTCCTTTCATGATGATGTCGGGGATTGTCAGGAGGAATATTTTCTTAGTAATAAAAGAATCGCTAAGTAACACCCTGAAACATGCCCAAGCTACAGCAGCCACTATGGAAATTTCTTTAAACGAGCATTCTATGGAAATAATAATTTCTGATAATGGGTCTGGATTCGATATGGATGCTACAAGAAGATTTGGCAATGGATTAAAGAATATGAAAAGCCGGATTAAGGATATTAAAGGCACCTTCGCCATTGAATCAATTATCGGGCAGGGAACGAAAACTTTTATCAGTTTTCCGATACAGTGAATAGTGAATAGTGAACAGTGAACAGTGAAAAAAATATTGCGCAACGTTTTTCACTATTCACTGTTCACTAATAACTATTCACTATTCACTGTTCACTGTTCACTGTTCACTGTTCACTATTCACTATTCACTGTTCACTATTCACTATTCACTATTCACTATTCACTATTCACTGTTCACTATTCACTATTCACTATTCACTATTCACTATTCACTATTCACTATTCACTGTTCACTGTTCACTATTCACTATTCACTATTCACTATTCACTGTTCACTGTTCACTATTAACTATTCACTATATACAAAAAGGGGTATAGGTACAATCAATTCTTAGTTCTAATTTTGCCGCTTGAATTCACCAAATAAATTTCTTTTAAAAATAGCAAAATGAATAGCGAAATTAATGTAGTAATAGTTGAGGATACCGAAATCATTCGCGATTCATTGACCATGCTTGTCAAGGGGTCTGATGGCTTCAATTTAACTGGCGTTTTTGGCAGTGCGGAAGATGCTTTGATAAGTATTCCAGACCTTAATCCTGATGTGGTGCTTATGGATATTGGATTGCCTGGTATCAGCGGCATAGAGTGCATCAGGCAGTTGCTCGATAAAAGCCCCAAAACGCAATATCTTATCTGTACGGTTTTTGAAGATGATGAAAATGTTTTTGAGGCATTGAAAGCCGGAGCTACGGGTTATATTCTTAAAAGAACAAGCCCTTCGGAGATATTGGAATCTATCATAGAATTGCATAAAGGTGGCGCGCCAATGAGCCGGTCC
>JABDAW010000146.1:1759-5379 GCA_013288905.1 Bacteroidota bacterium
TGCAAGAAAAGTTATCCAGGCAATGCAAAAACCTAAGGTAAATAAAGTGCTCGAACTCCTTACTCCTCGCGAGAATGAGATACTTCAGCTTCTTTCCGAAGGATTCAGATATAAAGAAATCGCTGACCAACTGAACATTGATAAAGGAACAGTGCATGTTCATATTCGTAATATCTATCAGAAGCTTCAAGTGCAGAGCCGCACGGATGCTTTGAATAAGGCATTCCCACGCGCCTGAACAGGAACGCAGATAAAAATGATTGTTTATGAAAAGATATGATTTTTTAAGTAATCATATCTTTTCATAAACAATCATTTTTATCAGCGTTCCCAAAAACCGGCTAATTCAATATATACAAAAAAGCATATTGTCCAGGGGGTTTTATGGCTGTAATTTTGCATCCATGAATTTAACGAAAAAAATGGAGATGGGAATTCAAATAGGGCTCGCATTTAGTGGAAACGGATTAGGAGTCATGAAGGGTGTGAGGCTCTTTTTGGATTCTATTATTCCGCATCAATACCAGTTTTTGGGAAAATCCCCACTGTTCCTAAGCCGGTGTATACCATACACTGCTCTTGGTACCGCAGTTCCAAAGCCAGTGTACATTATACACTGCTCCAGTGTACACCATACATTGCTCCGGCGTTTACTATACACTGCTCTTGGTACCGCAGTTCCAAAGCAAATGTACACCGTACACTACTCCGGTGCATACCATACATTACTCCGGTGTACACCATACACTGCTCTGGGAATAGTGGCAATAATTCCGGTTTATAACCTAAAGCCTAATAAAATCAAGTAATAAATAATAATTAAAAAAAGATTAAAATGAAAAAAAGTAAACTTCAAAACAGTTCCACCCAAAACGGAACATCAAATCAAAGTTCCCCACTGGGTAGAGCTTCAATACAAGGAACATCGTGGTTCCGCAAATCTATCTCAAGGTTTGCTGTAATTCTAATGGTAACATTCTTCATGGTGACGAATGCGAAGGCATTCCAGCCGCCGGTAGTTATTCCGGATAATAACTTCTATAATTACTTGATAAATACTTTAGGTTTCACATCTGAAGGACCTAATGAAATTTCTTTTTTACAGGCGGCGGCATATACAGGCACCTTAGATGTATCGAATCTTGGCATATCAGACTTAACCGGTATCCAGGCATTTACTGCTATTTCGGAATTAGATTGTAATAATAATTCTATAAGCAGTTTAGACGTGAGCCAAAACACTGCACTGGGCTATTTGTATTGTTATAATAATAACCTAAGTAGTTTAGACTTAAGCCATTGCACTGGACTTAGTTCTTTGGAATGCTGGAGTAATTCTATAAGCAGCATAAATGTGAGTACCTGCACTAATCTTTTTGATTTATATTGCCAAGAAAATTCCTTAACGAGTTTAGATGTGAGCCACAATCCCTACCTACAGTATTTGTATTTCGGACATAATTCCATATCCAGCATAAATTTGAGCAACAACACTATTCTTAAAGAATTTAGTTGTGAATACAATCCTTTAGCCGGTTTAGATATAAGCCACAATACTGAATTGATCAAGCTCCAATGTGATAATGATGGACTCACGAGTTTAGATGTACATTATAACACGGCACTTACCCAGCTTTATTGTAACAATAACAACTTAAGCAGTTTGAATTTAGCCAATGGTAACAATCAAAACATAATCCTTACTTATCCTTATAGTTTGACAACAAGGAATAACCCACTTCTTTCTTGTATAACGGTAGATAATGTTGCCTATTCAAATGCGAATTGGGGTATTAATGTAGATGCCTGGACATCCTTTAGTTTGAATTGTTCCATCACTTGTTCCGAAGTCGTGAATATCCCCGACCCTGCCTTTTTAGCCTTTTGTCTTGCCAACTATGATACTAATCATGATGGCATAATAGAAGTTTGTGAAGCCCAGGCGGTAAAGGGTATGGGATTATCCAATTTAGATATTATTGACATGACAGGGATTCAGGCATTTATCAATCTAACAGATTTGGAAATATCTTATATTCCAATAACCAGTATTGATGTGAGTCAAAACCTTGCTCTTACTGATTTGATGTGTTACTACTCATCTTTAACAAGTATAGATGTCAGCCACAACCTTGCTCTTACTGAATTGTATGTTTCAAATAATGAAATAAGTAGTATAGACCTTAGCCACAATACAGCACTTAAGTATTTGTATTGTTCACATAACAACATTTCAAGCATTAATGTAAGTAACCTCCTTGCTCTTGTGATTTTAGATTGCAGCTTTAATAATATGAGCAATGTAGATGTGAGCCACAATTCCGTATTGAGTGTCTTTTATTGTAACAATAATTCCATAAGTAGTTTAGATGTAAGCCACAACTCGGTACTTTCCCTTTTGAATTGCAACAATACTACCTTAGGTAGCTTAGATGTGACCAATAACACAGTATTAGAGGATTTGCTTTGTGGCTATAATAACCTTTTTACTATAGATATCAGCCACAATCCGAACCTTTTTTATTTAGAATGTTATTATAATCACCTAAGCAGTTTAGATGTCAGTATTTGCCCCCATCTTTATGCTTTAGCTTGTGATTATAATAATCTAAGTAATTTGGATGTTAGCAGTAATGCCAATCTTTGGCAATTTACTTGCAGCTATAATTCCATCAGTAGTTTAGATGTGAGTAGCGCAACAGGGATGTATTATTTAAATTGTTCAAATAATAATCTAAGTAGCATAGATGTTAGCAGTAATGTTGCTCTTATTGATTTTTATTGCATCAATAATAACCTAACCATTTTAAATGTAGCTAATGGAAACAATACAAACTTCACAGGTTTTAATGCCACAGGTAACCCTAACCTTACTTGTATTCAAGTAGATAATGTTGCCTATTCTGTTTCCAACTGGAGTGCTTATATTGATAATACAGCCTCCTTCAGTACGAATTGCGGGTATCCTTCATGCACCGCCACAGTGAATATCCCAGACCCTGTCTTCAAAGCTTATTTGGTTGGAAGAACAGATATTAATACTAACAGCGATGGCGAGATACAAGTCTGCGAAGCTGTTGCATTTACCGGTGAAATAAATGTATATGATCTCGGTATATCAGATTTAACAGGTATCGAGGCATTCACCAACCTTACGAATTTGTATTGCAGAGGAAACAATATAAGCAGCTTGAATGTAAGCCAAAACACCAATTTACAATATCTTGATTGCTCCATTAATAATATTTCTAATGTGGATTTAAGCCATAACCCAGGGCTTTTAACCCTCAACTGTTATCATAATAACATGACATACCTTGATGTAAGCCAAAACCCGGTACTTAATAATATTAATTGTGCAAATAATACCCTTATCAGTTTGAATGTAGCAAATGGAAATGATGACAACATAAATGGCTCTAATTTTTATTCCACAGGCAATCCTAATCTGACATGCATACAAGTAGATGATGTTAACTATGCAACAGCAAACTGGGCAAACATTGATTCCTGGTCATCCTTCAGCACAGATTGTACACAGCAATCGAATCCTTGTCTAAATCCTCCAACGCCTTCTATCACTGCCAATGGCAATATAACCTTCTGTCAAGGTGGTTCTG
>JABDAW010000147.1 GCA_013288905.1 Bacteroidota bacterium
AGAAGAATATGGAAGAGAATGAAATCATTGAAATGAGGAATCGTATGATTGCCCTGGAAGCCTTGGCAGGTAATGAATATTAACAAGAAATAAATTAATTTTATATGCTACTAAACTCACTTAGCTGTATATTAATCTTCGTAGCTTCTCTACTACTGGCGTTACCATTAGGAACCTATATGAGCAAGGTATTTTCCGGTGATAAAAACCTTCTGGATTTCTTAAAACCCTTTGAGAGATTCATCTTTAAAACATGTAGTATCAATCCACTGCAAGAGATGAATTGGAAGCAGTATCTCATTGCGATGGCGGTAATTAATTCTGTCTGGTTAGTCTATGGATTCATTATATTGATGGCACAGGGGAAGCTCTTCCTAAACCCTGCCGGCAACCCTTCCATGGAATGGAGTCTTGCATTTAATTCCGCAATAAGTTTTATCACCAGTACTAACTTGCAACATTATTCCGGTGAGAGCGGTGCCACTTACTTCTCTCAATTGTTTGTATTCATGTTTCTGCAATTTGTTAGTGCTGCTACCAGCCTTGCTGTTGGAGTAGCAGTGGTAAGGGGATTGGTATCAAAGACCAGCACCAGTTTGGGGAATTTCTATAGTGATTTCCTTCTTTCATTAACAAGAATATTAGTACCGATAAGCATCGTTGTTGCATTGCTGTTTATGTTCATTGGAGTACCTATGACAATGCAAGGACCGCAGCATATTACATCACTACAGGGAGACAGCATAACCATTGCTATGGGACCTGTTGCAGCCTTCCTGCCTATCAAAGAATTAGGGGCAAATGGGGGTGGATTCTTTGGAGCCAATGATGCACATCCTTTCGAGAATCCCAACTTCTTTTCGTTCATTATTCATAGCATCATTGTGTTTCTTTTGCCTATGGCTTTCCTCTTTTTCATAGGATATTATTTAAAGGAAAAGAAGTTTGCCTGGATGCTGTTCACCGTCATGACGATGGGGTTATTATTCGTTACCATTCCCATCATTCATGAAGAGATAAAAGGCAATCCGATGGTTACTAAAATGGGTGTCAATAACACAGGAAATATGGAAGGAAAAGAAGTGAGATATGGTTCTTTCTTCACAGGATTCTATGCCGGAGAAAACACATCAATACCGGCAGGTACTATGGTGGGTGTACACGACAGCTTTGCGCCACTATCGGGCTTCTTCATGTTATTCGCCATGAATGTTGATGCCTTCTTCGGCGGCTTGGGAACAGGATGGATAAACATGTTTGTCTTCCTCATCATTACCGTTTTTATCGGTGGATTAATGATAGGAAGAACCGCAGAAATATTCGGCAAGAAAATCGGAATCAAAGAAGTCCAGATCACTGCATCCGTCACCGTTCTTCTAAGTTTAATACCCTTTGCATTAGCAGCCCTCGCCTGTTTTGTTTTTGTTAATTACCCCGGCGGTAACGACAGTCTGCAATGGCTAAGCAACAAAGGTTCCCATGGCTTCACCACAATGCTCTACGAATATATCTCTGCTACGGCAGGCAATGGCTCCGAATTCTCCGGCATAGGAAACAACACTGTCTTTTGGAATCTCACGACCTGCATCGCCATGCTTGCCGGAAGATTCATTCCAATTGCAGGAGCCGTGTGGATAGCTGGATTGCTGATAGAGAAACAATACATCCCGCCCTCTCACGGTACATTGAAAACAAACAATAGTACATTCGGGCTATTCCTTATCTCCGTAATCTTTATCCTGAACATACTATCATTATTACCTTCCATGATGCTTGGTCCTCTGGCAGAACATTTTCTAATTAAATAGTTGCTGGTTATTAAGTACGAGCTATGAGTAGCGATTCTCCGATGGCAACAATTTCCTTACATAAGGATTTTATCAACTATTCAAATACAGAAAAGGTATTCCCAATACTAGATATGATTTGCAATCTGATCCCTTAGCAACAAGGACTTAAAATCCATTTTAATTCCTTAGTTTTGTCGCCGAATAAAAAATTAAAACATGACAACATTAATCACAATTTTACTAATAATAGCTGGCATCATTGCCTTGCTGTTAATCATTGGGCTTTTCATGAAGAGGGAACATTATGTCAAATGCGAAATTATCATCAATGCCCCTCGACAAAAGGTATTTGACTATTTAAAATTGCTCAAAAACCAAGAGGAGTGGAACAAATATTCAAAGGCTGACCCCAACAGGGAAGAAGAATTCATAGGAAAAGACGGAACAGTAGGATATATTTATGCCTGGAGCGGAAATAAAGATGCCGGTGAAGGAGCAAAGGAAATCATGAACATCATTGAAGGTAAAAGAATTGAAACCGAAATTCGTTTTGTAAAACCAATGAAAACAAGTGCTACTATCATCATGGAGACTGAATCTTTACTCAATAATCAAACTAAAGTAAGTATGAGCAATGCCGGTATTTTAAATTATCCTCTGAACATAATGATTCCAATCTTTCAAAAAATGTTTGCGAAAGATATGGATAGTAGTTTGTTTAACTTGAAAAACATTCTCGAAAAATAATCACTGCTTTAAAACAATAATCCGTTTCTGGTGTATATCAGAAAAAACTACGATTCGCTAGTCTTCCAGATTGTAATGAAAGAGAAAAATGATTTAAATAATATAAAATGAGAAAAATAATTGCAGCAATCAATATGACGCTTGATGGGGTTTGCGACCACACGGCAGTTATTGCGGATGATGAAATACATCAACATTACAATGATCTGTTAAGTAGTGCAGACACTCTTATTTATGGAAGGATTACCTATCAACTTATGGAAAGTTATTGGCCCCCTATCGCAAAAATTCCTACGGGCAACAAACCAATGGATGAATTTGCAGTGTTAATAGACAATATATCCAAGATTGTGTATTCCCGCACTATGAAGGATGTTGAATGGAGAAATACAATATTGAAAAAGGAAGTTATTAAGGAAGAAATTTGGGAACTCAAGCAAAAAGATGGTAAAAACATTTTAGTGGGCAGCCCGAGTTTAATAGTAACCTTTATGAAACTTGACTTAATTGATGAATTACAACTCTGTATTCATCCAATTATTGCGGGTAGCGGCTTACTATTATTCAAAAACATAAACGATAGAATTGCGCTTAAACTATTAAAAACCAAAACATTTGGTTGTGGTGCAGTGACTCATTACTATGAACCGATAAAGTAATGATTTCATCTATCAAATCGTAATGATCATGTATCAAATCCTAACGTTCTGATATTATATCATAACGAACGGCTATCAATCGGTTTTGATTCTTTGTTAATGACCTGACAAGTATGTAAACTTATTTCTGTTTGGCTTTCTTTAATAGAATTAAATTCAGGATTAAACCAAAAACTGCAACAACAGTTATTATAATGTCGTAATTTAATATATTGCTTTGGCTGCCATGATTGAGATTCAAAATCATATTTATCAAACTATAAGTGCCTCCGCCAGTCCAAAAACCAATACCAAATTTAAACCAACTCGCATCTCTTTTTATTAATAAACTCATAGTTTTTTTAATTTTTAATGGTTAAACAATATTATTATTTGTGTCAAATTATTAACAAAAGCCGTACCAACGATTTTGATTGAAGGATAATTAATGGTGCAACCTTACGACACCAGGGGGAAGCCGTAAGGAGGCTTGGTCATAAGGAATGAGAGGCTCTTATTTCAATTTCATTTGTGCGGAATAAGGATGGTCTGGATTGACTATTAATTCTTCTCTTAAAGGATGGATTAATACATCCATATCCTCTAAAGGAATTGAGCCAAGTAAAGGTTCGTTATCTCCCTGCAACACCATTGCATTGCAAACTGTCCGGCGGTTCTTAAATTTGACTATTACAGGACCTACAATATTATATTCCTCAATATGACCATTCGCTAATTGAGCTTTACGTTTTTCTATAAATGGTAAAGACAATTGCTCTTGAATAGACTCATTAATACAAAGATTATAAGCCCCCGTATCCACAAGCATATTTACACGCATGTGTTTAATTTCTTCTTCACCAATAATATTGCGTTTCGCAAATGCCACATCGTCAGCATTTACCAACTCAATTTCTGCATAGATTAATCCCATAATGATTTAATATTTTATTAGGCTGCAAAGATACGAATCCTTTTGTGCTTGATAATGCTCATCATCGTTTTGTTGCTGCACCGCGAGGGCGGATGCAATCACATAACGATGAAAGAAATGCAGAATGATTACAATCCACCTTCCTTTCGGCTTTTTCTGCCGAAAGGTATTAAACTATAGGAATTCCAAATATCAAAACCCTTCAGGAGAAAAACCTGAAGGGATCGTGGATATAATCACCTTTGAGGACTTAGCTTCATAGGTCCAGTCCGGTTTTATCGTCATTTTAGGACTTAGGTTCATCTCGACTATCGGGTTTTATTTTTTTCTTCCTCTGTATAAATATCAACTTCTTGAGCATGTATTCTAATTGTATTTAAGTGAGAATCAATTTTCTTTTTTACATAAAATTTTTCGAGTTCGTCAATAGGAATCCAGCGAGAACCTGCAATATTTGTTATAAACAATTCCTCAAAAATAATACCTTTAATACTCTTATCACGAGTATTTTCTTTGGTTATTTTTTTATCGTCTTTAAATAACTTTAAAGCTTGACAAATTGGTATATGTAGTCCTGTAGTAATTAATTTACTATCTGACTTTTGGAGTTTAGAAGTGGGTCTTAAAAAACCAGAACAATAGGGAAATCTATAATCGTCCCTTTTTGCATTCTTTGGTCCCTTACAAAATCCAGATTTACATAAATGTTTTTCCATTTTTTGGATTTGGGGAATTAGATTTGTAGATGAAGTTTCATATAAGGCATTAGTGTTCCAAGTTTTATATTGCATATGTGCAAAACGAACTCTTTCAAGTTTCATATCAAAATGCTCATAAATTAAATCAACACCCAAAATAGCTTCGTCCTTATCAGGATGAAGAAGTCTAAGCCGTAATAGTTTATTATCTGTTATTTTATAATCTTTATATTCGTCGTTTTGATATAAAGGTTTGCCAAAATAGTCATCCCTTGATGACAGATAAAAATCATGACTTAATGATTTATGCTCGCTTTGAACTCTTGGGGTAAAGAATTCTTTAGCTGCTATTAGTCCAAATTTTCTTTTGCGTAAATAAAAAGAATCTTCTTTATCAACAGGAATTAAAAGTTCTTCAAGTTCTTCCAATTCCTTTTCAATTAATTCTACCGGTTTAACTTGTAAAATTTTAGCTTTTTCAGTATAGAATTTTACTATTTCATTTTTACTTGTTAAAAGAATAAT
>JABDAW010000148.1 GCA_013288905.1 Bacteroidota bacterium
TTCACGATTGTCATTCCCACGAAGGAGGAATCCTATTATGTATGGAATAGGATTCCTCCTTCGTCGGATTGACAAGTTTACACAGTTTTTATACTGTAATTATATTGTTGGTATAAATAACCCGACAGTCATATAATGTTTAAATAAAATCCCGACTATTAAAATCTCCCTTTCTTTTAATGGAATTAGTATTGATTATTCTTAACCATTTCCACTCCTCTTCGATGTCCTCTCTGTTCATAAACTTTACCAATTGGATTCAGGCATTGTTCAAACAAAGTATAAATATCTATCCTGGTAATAACGCCGACTGTTGTTGTCTTCTTTATAAAATCATATCCTGCAAACAATGAAAATGTTTGCAATCCCACAAATCCTCCAGCTACAAAACTACTTGTAGCATGCCCGGTTAGGAAGCTATTACTTACATCTACATCTGCTTCTACACCGAAGGAAAAGGTCTGCCTGATACGTATCTCATCATCTTCGGTAAATACAAAATCTCCAAGGAACCAAGTATATCCATAACCAAGTTTTAAAATAGTATTGAGAGAAAAATTGGGATTAGATAAATCAATACTGCTAAAAGAAAAAGGAATGGTGGGCGAACCCAATAAGGGTGCTTTATAAATGGTATTATAATATATGGTATCAGGAAACTGGTCGTTCTTTGATGTATCTGATATGGTTAAGAAATGATAACCTCTTCTCTTTAAAAATTTGAATAACGGACTTTTGTCCTGCTGTGCATTGGCATTAATGATGGTGAAGACTGCAATGATTAAGGAGAATAAAACAGTTTTCATATTTATCTAAGGATGATGTATAGTGCAAATATTACTCCCGGTATCCAGAAAAGGAGAGTAAGAATCAAACTGATCCAGAAGTCTGTCGTGAAGCCGCCCTCCCACAATCCTACACAGACAGGAGGAAGAAAAATTGCCAGTATGATATACAAAAAGAAGTCTTGTTTGTTATCACCATGAGTAGTCGCTGTTTGGTCTTTAGGAATAACATTTAATTCCTTATAATTATAGCTTACATTTTCTTCATTCCTGATTATGCCTTTATCAATGTCTTTTATTTCTTTTGCAATAGAGGGTGTATTCTCAACTGAAGCAGGAATCGTAATATCAGGAAGAGGAACATGTTTTCTCACTATCTCAACATCATTTTGTCCCATAAGGTTTTTGAATTGATTAATAGAAACAGCATTAACAGGAAGCATACTTTTATCGCGAACAATACCCTCTGCACTGGCATTATTTCTTTTAATCAAAGTCAGATTATACTGATTTGAACACCCGCTAAAGAGCATTCCTACGGCTACTGCCATAGCAATAATAATGATTACAAGGAAACTTAGGATTAATCTTTTCATAATTATAAATATTGATTAATGTTAATATTTTCTCATTTTCAAATTCCATGCCTCCTATAGATTTAACCAATTTTATATTAATAATAATGAATATAAGCCATATCACCAATTTCAATTTGAAAAGATGGTTTGCAATTTGCAAAAGAATTGCAAGTATAAAATTCTTAAAACAAAAAAGCGGCACACGTTGTATCGCTTTAATAATCCTTTTTTTAATGGATTTTCAGGAACTCCTTTTTATTTCTTTTCATGTAAAAAATCAGCTAATAATCCAATCATAAGTATTTGCCCTTGCTTATAATCAATATCAGTCTTGCCATTTATATATTTGAATATTGCTTTTATTCCTGTTTTTGGAACTTCTGTTCCAAAAATTACCGAATAATTTCCTGATACCTTATGATTTGGATTTCTCTCTTTACTTAAATCATAAAATGCACTACCGTCAATTATCATTGCAAAGCTATTATATATCGGAATATAGTAATGCCCGTCAAGGTACCCTTCGCCAGAGGAAAAAGCAGTTATTCCATTCGAATAATCATAATATCCTTTAACACCAAAATCGATGAGTGGTTTCAGTCTTAATCTATTATCAGAAGGTGTGGTAAGATTAACCAAATTCGGAATAATCAAACTATATGATGCATCAAATGCTGACCGTTTATTAGAGAAAGTTTGATTGGATTCATTTCCTAATTTGAGATTAAACTGATTTGAATAGTTTTTTGAAGACCATGCAAGATTAACAGGATAGAACTTTATATAATTTAAAGAGTCAGCAAAGTTGGTGCTCAATCTGGTATCAAGACTCCAGAAAAAATCAGGTTTAATGCTTGTATTATCCCCCTTACTACACTTCAGGAAATTCGCAGGCGACCATTTGTTCTGAAGTTTTAATGCAATGAAATATCTTGTAGAAACAGAATCATTGCTTGGCTCTATTCCAAAATCAACACTGTTTTTATAATAATAAAAGTTGTTCAGTGCAGATAAAAACGAGGCTCTGGTAGAATCGGAAATAGAAAGATTATCATTAATCATGCTGTTCACCTCGCTTTTCGAAATCATTCCATAGACCAAAGTTCCATTTTTATCTTTCATACAAAATGAAATATCTGCATCGCATTGAATACTGATTTGATTATCCTTTGCCTTAAATAGAGAAATTGTTTTGGCATTAAAATTTGATAGTATAAATCCAAAACCATGTGTTGAGGTAGTTGGATTCAATTGAAGCGGACAAGTACTATCAGGTTTTGTTCCTTGGTAGGTAACATGAAATTCGGGACGTTTGCTTTTATCTAACCAATAGTCCGTGCTCATTACTAAGCCATTCAAATCAATAACAAAATCTATCGAAAGAGAGAAATTATTTATTTCATTCGGAATTAGGCTCACGCTTTTCAATTTATATTGTAAAGTGTCATTAGCCGAAACAAAGGATACAAGGCAAATGAAAAGGATAAAAAGAAAAATTGATTTTCTCTCAAGTGAATACATCACATTATTTATAAACTACTTTTTGGTTTGCCACAATCCAATCAATACAATCCTTTACAGTAGCCCATGAAGCAATCGAACCAGGTGTCAAATCAACATCATAATACGCAGCATCTGTGGTGGTGCCATCATCCTTAATATAAGGAAGTCCATTTAATTTATTTTTCAAAGTCTTCAGAAAGATTTGCTTCTGTTGATCATTGAAATTTGCAAAGGTGGATGATTCCACATCATCCGGCAAATCTGCAATTACTTTTAATGAAGCTGTTACAACAGCTTTAACCTGCTCTCTGCTTAATAATGCCATACGCTGATTCAATTTATTATTTTATACATTTACTCTATTACCCTTTTCGGATGCCGCGCCCGCTCTTTAATAGATTTTTTCGGGAACTCAGTTTTAGTTTTTTAAGTGCATTCCGGCAGGCTTAATAAATTATCAGCTTTAGTATCATCAGGATTTGTTGCGATATAACTTGTCAACTGGAAATTGTCAGGTCCTGGAACATTATGTTGGAACACGCCAACATCAGCTGTTTTGCCTCCACCCACAACATAAAATCTATAGTTCTTACCAGCATTATATTCTCCTGGATTAACAATTGAACCACCATTTATTAAAGCTATACATTGCTTCTGTGTAATTCTGAAATTTTCAGTAAAAGTATGATTTCTTCCACCCACTTGCAGCATGGGATCTGTATCATACATACCACTTCCTACAGCACCATACTTTAAAATACAT
Organism: Bacteroidota bacterium; assembly: GCA_013288905.1. Lineage (GTDB taxonomy): Bacteria > Bacteroidota > Bacteroidia > AKYH767-A > JABDAW01 > JABDAW01. The sequence continues at coordinate 3,630 of JABDAW010000148.1, forward strand.
TCAACCTGCATTTGTTGAGCCAGCGGAAATGGATTGTCGCTTACAGGACCAGGAATGGCGGCTGTGGAGGATGCAGGATAAAATTTTGAGAAGAGTTTCAGAAAGTACGGAAACGGATTACCAGAATCGCCTGTAAGTGCACTGTATGCAGATGCGAGATTGTTGGAATAATTCTTAATGACCTCGTTGATGCTGAAATCTAACTGAACTGTAAGGTAATAGATGAAAGCGAGCGCGCAACCATAGCTAATCTGATCTCCGTCACCGTTCACCTGGTTACCGGATATATTTTTCCCTGTGAATGTCTGATTGACCCAATCCGATCGTTTGGAATTTGGGGAAGGTATAAGCTTACCATTATTCGATGAAAAAGCCTGACCTGTCCCGTTGAGCCAGCCATCGACCCATGAAGGATAGTAGCTGTAATGTCCAACAGGAAATCGCACAATACCGCAATATTGAGAAAGCCCCTCGCCACTGCTATCGCCAGAATTCCAGTTTCCTGCAATTGACATAAGAACCTCGACCCATTCGTTCATCCACACCATTTTTATGCTCTCCAGTGGAGAGGGTCCCCCACCAATTGAGTCCATGTGAATGGGCAGTGTGGGATTAGCATAACCGTTGTTTGAGCCACCACCGCCAGCTCCCTTGTCAAGATAAATTTTTTGTTTGTTGCCCGATCCAAACTTATTATTTGGTGTCCCGAACCATCCCGTTGTTACCGAGAATTCCGTTTCAAGCACACTAATCAAAGCATTTGCAGCTGCCTTTACACCTGTCTGATTGGGCAACGTGTCCTCATACCAAACGCTGAAGTTGGTTGTTTCTCCAGAAGAATGCAATCCATTTTGTGAAAGCCCCATAATATTATTTTTACTTATTTTCTTCTCCTACTCTATTCGCTTTTCGGATGCCGCGCCCTACTCTTTAATGGATTTTCGGGAACTCCTGTTGTTTTTATTATATTCATTTTAGTTTTTGGGCAACCTTACAGCAGCAGGGGGCAGCTGTCAGGATGCTTGGTCAATTGTTATTATTAAATATATTATTTGTTTCATTTATTTGTCTCTTTTTTTACTCTATTCACTTTGCGGATACCACGGATTACTGTTTAATTGATATTCAAGAAGGTGAATTTTTAAAATATTGCTTCTTTAAAGTATATATTGTTTTTATTATTTTCCCAACATTTTTCCATTCAAATAAATGAATCAACCATAAAGTAAAATTTATGATTCCAGAAAAGTGCATAATTCCATTTGCAAGATTTTTTATAGAAATATCTCTTGATATAATGCAGCTATTATAATCTGTTCCGGTCTTATCAAATAATTCTTCTGCAAAGTTCCAAGCACCATTTCTTGCATTTTCAATAGTAAATTGAATTAAAACAGAACTTTTGTTTTCTGCATGAAGTCCCATTAAAGACATTAATGGAGATACTTGGTCTATATCTCTTATTAATTCATAACTCAATGCTGCAAGGATAACATTGATTTTATTAAAATCATTTTGAATGTCCTTAAGATTTTTTCCATTCATTGTTTCTACTACGGCAATACCAAGATCAAGATTTATATGAGTATTGATTCCTAATAATAAATGTTGTAATACAAGCAAGGATTTTTTTTTTGTGGAATCAAATACAATTAGCCAAGATTGACTTGTTTTGTCACCTTTATCATATTGT
>JABDAW010000149.1 GCA_013288905.1 Bacteroidota bacterium
ACTATTTGTATATAATAAAGGAGTATCTCCAAAACTTCGGATTCACTTTTTCAAATATCCTTTTCAAACCTTTTTTTGCCTTGACAAGGGTAAAAAATGAGATTTTACGCTTAAAACAACTAAAAAAGCAACTGACCAAAGCCTTTGCAGATGTCTTCAAAGCCTTTGAAGACATCATCAAGGACCTCGAAGACATCAGCGAAGCCCTTGAAGACATCTTCAAAAGCCTCGAAGATATCTTCAAAGACCTCACTCTTATCTCCGAGGTTGTCACTCTTATCTTCAAAGCCCTCACTCTTGTCTTCAAAGCAGTCAAAGATATCTTCAAAGCCCTCACTCTTGTCTGCAAGGACTTTGAAGATATGCGCAAAGCCCTCGCTCAATTGCGCAAAACTGTTCTAACGTTTGCTAATAATTCAAAAAAAATAACACTTATATAAAATGAAATCCAAGAAAACACAAAAAGAGATTGATGAAGAAAATGGAAAAATCCATGCTGCCGTAATTGTAGAAATGCTCGATGGCGATGAAGCAAAAGAAGGGGAATTATTTGTTTTGACTGAAACAAAACTGTACAGAGTAGCATTTAACAAAACTAAAGACAGGCAGACCGCTAAAGCTCTTGCAGCAAAATCGTGGGAGATAGGTATGAAAGATATGAAGGATGGGAAATATAAAGAACAGAATGGTTTTGAAAAATGGATGTCTGCAATAATAAGGAATGTCTTCAATAAAGATAAACGCGATACTCCGATATTTGTAGAAATAAAGGAGGTGATAGATTTAGAGGAAATGGATATAGATGCGGCAGCATTAAAAGAAAAACTGCTGGTATTTATAGAAGTGCAGCTTCCAAAACTTACGATAAAGAAGCAAACACTTATCCACATGTTCTTTTGGGATGGTGATACTTACAAGGAAATAGCTGCAACCCTTGATGTATCAGAAGCATTCGTAAGGTCAGAGATTTATAAAATATGCAGATTTATAGAGGCGGAATATAACAAGGCGAGCTAAAAACAGGACAACATGAACTTTACCAAAGTTTTGAACTTTGGTAAAGTTTAGCAAGGAAAAATGAAATTGAAAAATAAATAAAAGGAATATGCCGATGCCCTGACCAAGTAGGCGAAATTAATAAATAATAAAAATGAAAAAAGTAAACTTGACACCTCAAAAATCATCCTACATGTTCAGGATTATCTTTATGTTTGCAGTCGCAATGACTTTTGTAAACATAGTACCGCTAATGACACATCAGTCTGATGCTGTTGCTTCCGCAACTGTCACTGATGGAAATGTGTCTCCTACCCATTAATGCTTTCTTCAAAAAAAGATATTTTGAAAATAGATTTTGTGGTTATGTTTCCTTTTGCTAATATTGCACCGTTAAAAATATAAAGTAGAAACATAGAATAAGAATTATAAAAACATAAAGGCGTTTAAAATACTGCTATGTAAATCCACAAAACTTCAACATGAAAAAATCACTCTTACTTATATCTCTCCTTCTCATAGTTAATCTTTATTATGCTCAACATTGGGTTTCACTTGCTGGCGCTACTGTAGGAGTTGAAGGAAGTACATTATTTTCGGATTCTGTAACTGGAAAATTATTTGTTGGTGGAAATTTGGTTACAACGGACGGACATCATTCTTATGTTATTGCTGCGTGGGATGGCTCTAATTGGGATACTACCTATTCTTTTCGGGCTTATGATAGCAGAATTACTTCAATGGTGAGGTATCAAAATGATCTTTACACGTGTGGATTTTATCTAAATGCATGCTATAAATACTGTGATGGGTTTACACGATGGAATGGAAACTGTTGGGATTCCTTAATTACTACTCATAGCGATGACTTAATTCAAGATTTATGTGTTTATAATAATTTACTTTATTGCGTTGGAATTATTGGTCCCATAGATACAATATATTCTGCTATGGTAGTTGCATGGAATGGCAATAATTTTGTTCAGAATGGTCTGCCGCATTCAGGAAGTAATGGTCCGCAGGTTTGTTGTGTTTATAATAATGAAATATATTTTGCAGGTGCATTTGGTGATAGCTTAGGGCTTCTGTACGGCTTTGTAAAGTTTGATGGAACCAACTGGTCCATGCCGTATCCTGGTTTTGGAGGTTTAATCTATTCAATGGCAGTTTATAATAATGAATTGTATATCGGAGGAAATGCGTTAGCAAATTCTCCAAATCAAAATCTTGTTAAATGGAATGGTACTACTCTTTCTGCCGTTGGAAATGAATTCTATGGTACACCTCTTCAATTACGAGTTATTGGAGATAAGCTTTTTGCAGTTGGTGGCATTGATTCTGCCGATGGCATCCCAATTCATGATAATATTGCGGTTTGGGATGGTAGTCATTGGTCAGATTTTTCAAATGATACTATTAATAATGGATTGGGAGATATAGCAGTTTATAACAATGAAATTTATATAGTAGGTGCATTCACTATGATAAATGGAGATTCTATAGGAGGGGTTGCTAAGTATCAAGGGTGGTATCTTGGAGAGAGAGAATTAATGAAGAATGGGGGGGTACAAATTTATCCTAATCCAACAAATACAGCTATCACTATTAACTTGCAAACTTTTACCATAAATAAAACATTGGTGGTAACGGATGTTTTTGGTAAAGAGATTTATCACGAGACATTGAGTGATATTAACAGTGTGATTGATGTTTCCAGTTATGCTCAAGGCGTTTATTTTATCACCATAAAAGGTCAAGATAATATCATTACAGAAAAGTTTATAAAAATGTAAATAAATAAGAAATATGTAGAAGAAAAATAACATACAAAATATAATGAAAGCATAAAGGCGATGGCTTTTATTTTTGGGTCAGGAAACGGAGAATTTTTTGATCATCCAAGAGTAGAATCTGCGTCATGCGAAAGCGTGGGCAGTATTTATTTGGATGATAGGAATCTCCGTTCCTCTGACCTGGTAGATATGGATAAAGCCCACGTTGTCATTTGTATAAAGCGAGAATAAGTAAAATCAAAAATATAAAATTAAATTAATCAAAACAATTAAAAAAGTAAAAAAAATGAAAAAAGTAGTACTAACACCCGAAAAAATATCCTGGATTTTCAGGATGATCTTTATGTTTGCTGTCGCAATGACAAGTGTGAACATGTTACCAATTATAATGCATCAGTCTGATGCCATCGCAAGTGCCACCGTTACTGTTGGAAATGTGTCACCTACCATGTTTTGTGCTGGTAGTAATCTGTCAGTTCCTTACACTGCCAATTCTGGATTCACCACTGGCAATGTCTTCACGGCACAATTAAGTAATGCAACCGGGAGTTTTGGAAGCCCTGTAAACATTGGCTCCGTCACTTCAACTACCAGCGGTACAATTTCGACAACTATTCCTTTAGGTACGGGAGCCGGAACCGGTTATCTGATAAGGATTGTTAGTACAAGCCCCTCTGTTACCAGTATAAATACAAGTAATACTCTTATTATTTATGCTGTGCCAAGTGCGACTATTTCGTCTCAAATAAATGTAACATGTCATGGATTTAATAACGGTTCAGCAGTTGTTGCGCCGGGTGGCGGAATTTCCCCTTACTCTTACTTATGGATGCCTGGTGTTGAAACAAGTGCTGGTATTTTAGGTTTAGCCCCCAACAATTATGTGGTTACTCTTACAGATTCCAATGGCTGCACCGCAACAACATCAGCAACCATCACGCAACCTGCGGTATTAAATGCGACTATACCTTCTGGAAACATTACGAATGTATCCTGTCATGGATTGACTAATGGAAGTGCATTCGTAACAGTATCTGGTGGAACAACTCCCTATTCTTATTTCTGGTATCCCAGTTCGCAAACCGTTGATACTGCAACAGGATTGGCACCTGGCAGCTATAATGTGACGGTAACAGATGCAAATGGCTGCACTGCAACTGCGACTTCCCCATCCATTACGCAGCCTTCAGCAGCATTATCTGTGAATATTCCTCCACCAAACATAACAAATATTCCTTGCTATAATGGCAGTACAGGCTCTATCCTCGCAAATGTATCAGGTGGTACACCTGGCTATTCTTACTCTTGGTTTCCGAGTGCAGAGACAACAAATCCTGCAATAAATTTAATGGCGGGGACTTACTTTGTCACAGTTACAGATGCCAATGGATGTACTGCTGTTGGCGGTTCCGCAACATTGCATGACCTTGATACTACTGCGCTTACAGCCACTTTGAGAGACACTACTATCTATTCGATAGAGATTCTTGCTATTTATCCTTCTGGAGGTTCTACGCCATATACTTATCTCTGGTCTCCATCAGGCGCGACTACGCAAACAATTGTGAGTACGATGTTCGGTTCAAATTCTGTTACGGTAACTGATAGTAATGGTTGTTCATATACTATTTCACAAACATTGACACTTCCAGATACTGAAGCTATTTCAGGTGTTACTGCATTCTTTCCAAATCATGGACAGATAGTTCATACTGATACTACATCTGCATCGGAAGTGAAATTCTATACATTACATAATTATCCTGCAAATTTCTTTTTACAAGATACAATTAGTTACGTATTTTCAAAATTAGACACCTCAAGTTCACATTATGATACATTGCAAAGAATTGATTTGTCATTTGTGAAAGGTAACACTTCTAATCCAATTGCTATTAATCAATATACAAGTGGTGCATTAAATTATTATTTACCACAATGTCCATCAGGAATAACAGACGTTTACGGTTATCAATACCTTCTTTACCCTGAAGTTTATAACCATGTCGAAGCACTGTTTGCAGGCAATGCTGATGGTTTGAAATATTACATCATTGCGATGCCAGGAGCAGATACTTCTGCAATCGAATTGCAATATTCTGGTGCAGATTCAATAGTTGTACTTGTTGATGGGGAACAAGAAATATATAGCCCTTTAGGATACTTGAAACTTGCTCCTCCTGAAGTTTATCAAATGGATAGTAGTGGTGCGCGAGTTAATCTTACATGGAATGCAAATTATTATTCTCCATCTGCGGGACAAATAAGATTTCATTTAGGTGCCTTTAATCCTCATTTTCCATTAATCATGCAAATGGATGAGAAACATATTACAAGTCTTTATGATACGGTATGCCAGGCTAACTGGTGCTGGAGTTCTTATTTTGGAGGGACAGGTGATGATGTAGGACAATGTATTACTAATGATAATTCAGGTCATGCCTATATGGGTGGTAATACTACTTCTACAATAAATTCACAATTCCCTCTTTACCACCAAATTCAAACAGGGAATAATGGGAACTAT
>JABDAW010000150.1 GCA_013288905.1 Bacteroidota bacterium
TGCCGGATGATTTCGCGATGTGACTGGCGGCATCCCAGGCACTTTGAGAATGAATGGCGAGGTGATAACTACGAATCATGGTCACGAAATCATTGATCTTTTCCATGACGGGATTGCTCAAGCCAATGTCCTTGAAGTCCTTGATATGACTGATGATTTCCCATACACTCTTGTTGGCATCATTGGCATAGACCAGGACTTTTTCGATGGTAGTTTTGCCGATACCTCTTGTGGGATAATTGATGATTCGCTTCAAAGCTTCCTCATCTTTATGATTGATGGAAAGACGGTAGTAGGCAAGCAAATCCTTTATTTCCTTGCGCTTATAAAATGACAGTCCGCCGAAGATTCTGTATGGAATATTTGATTTGCGAAGAGCCTCTTCAATAGAACGGGACTGGGCATTGGTGCGATAAAGCACCGCGAAATCTATGTTGCGAAGTTGGTTATTTACCTTCGATAGAAAGATATAATGCGCCACCATATTTCCTTCTTCATTATCGCTCATAGCCTTTATCAGCCGCACCTTTTCGCCGGTTGCGTTCTGCGTCCAGACATCCTTTTTGAGCTGGGCTTTATTATTAAGGATGATGTTGTTTGCAACATTCACAATGTTCTTTGTAGAGCGATAGTTCTGCTCTAACTTGAAGGTCTTGAGGTCGGGATAATCCTTGGAGAAGTTTAAGATATTCTGAATGTTAGCACCACGAAAAGCATAGATACTTTGGGCATCGTCGCCCACTACACAAATGTTCTCAAAGGCAGCACCCAGGCGGCGAATGATGACATACTGCGCGAAGTTAGTGTCCTGAAACTCATCTACTAATATGTACTTAAACTTATGCTGATATTTATGCAAGACCTCCGGATAATCCCTCAACAAAACATAAGTCTTATACAACAAATCATCAAAGTCCATAGCATTGGAATTGAAGCAACGCTTAGTGTAAAGCTCATACAGCAAGCCCATCTTAGGCTTCCCCGACTGGATGTCATCGCTCTGCAACTGGAGGTCTTCCATGTATTCTTTCACCGAATAAAGATTGTTCTTGGCACTTGATATTCGATTCAAAACAGAGTCTGGTTTATATCTTTTATCATCCAGAGATTGTTCGCCAAGGATAGTCCTGATAAGGCTTTTGGCATCATCGGTATCATAGATGGTGAAATTGGAAGTGTAGCCCAACTTCTCTGCTTCTATTCTCAACATCCTTGCAAATATCGAATGGAAAGTCCCCATCCAGATATTCGTAGCGTCCTTGCCCACAAGGTTCACTATCTTCTCTTTCATGGAGCGAGCAGCCTTATTCGTGAAGGTCAAAGCAAGGATATTAAAGGGGTCAACGCCATTCCCAATAAGATGGGCAATGCGATAAGTAAGCACGCGAGTCTTACCCGAACCGGCACCGGCAATAATCATTACAGGACCTTCGGAGGCAAGTACCGCCTGCTTTTGGGCTTCATTTAAGTGTGAGAGATAATCTTCCAAAATTCATTATTGTTTAGAGGACAAAATTAGCTTTTTGGAAGGACATCAATTCATGATTTTATTTCTTAATCATTAAAGGCTTGATCGCCTTCCTTGACTATAGAGTGAATGTTTCCTTTAGAATTTACAATGGTGAATATCTTTCGATATTGTTGCAAAATCCAAGCTGTTTTTATTGTTCTGTAAAGGTGAAAGTATCAATACTATAACCTGCTTTCACCATTGCATTATAATCTTCTTCGACATCTTTGTAGGTGAAATCGAAGTTCATATCCCGTATCATTTCATTGATGTATTTTTGAGAATTAACGCCCGCAGTATGGCAATATTCCATAAAGAACTTGCAACCAAGTCTTGCCTTCTTCTGCATAGCTTCGACTTGCTGTGCGGTAAATTTATGTTTCAGGATACCTTCTGTATCGCCCGTGATGCCTGCCTTTTGGTTCTCTTCTTCCAAATTACCGATGATGGAATAGAGACGGAATTCCAGATTCTTATAGACAAAGAAAAAACCGCGTAAATTATCGCTTGTGGACTTTAAAAATTCCCGACAATCATGGTTTCCTATGAATTCATTGGTCTTGATAACATATTGGTCGTGTTTTATGGCACTTTGCATAAAAAGATCAAAGTTATTCATGCAAGATTGAAGCCCTTTGGGATAATGTTGCATTACACACCAAAATTTTGCCATCTCTCCCAAATTCTTTTTTATAATTTCCTCATGAGGAATTCCTATTCTCACACCCATTGGTTTCTTTCCATCGCAGGAACCAAACAATTGCTTCAATTCTCCTATCACATGTGAACCTTTGGCGACTAAATACCTGTCTTTCTTAAACAAATCAACCCGTTTAAAATTAAATGGCGATGCTTCTTCAGGGGTTATTTTCCTTATACTTTCGACTTCTTCGGGTTCCTCATCTTCTGATTTCAGTTTTGGAAATACATACTCAACAAATTGACCGGCAGCTATCCCTTCGGTATAACTTTTAAGCAAAATATCATAATCAAAATCCAAATCGAATTCATCAAAAACCTTTTCCATATAAGGCTTTGGGTCTATGCCTGCCACCATGCAATAATCCATAAAAAGATAACCTGCATTGCTCAAGTCCATATTGACTTCTTCGGCTTTTGCGGGTAATAATTTTATACCCAGAATGCTTTCTTCCGTGAACTTTTTATTAGTATGGTCATTTGCTGAAAAGACCCCTACCATGGCATAGAATCTCAATATTTTATCTCTTAAAAAGAAAATTATATAAGGCATTTTTCTGAACAGATTATAAGACCATTCCTGAAATTCCGCCTTATTGAGCCATTTATTTATCATTGCATCGGGCATGGGCGAATTATCATCATTTAAAAAACTAAAATCAGTCTTTAACAGCATTTTTTCCAAGGCTTTTGGATGATGTTGCGCTCCTGCTATCAGTTCCATCGCCAAATCATGATTCATATTTTTTACTGAATAAGGATTCAAATGCAGCTTTAAACCAGGAATCTCGGTTTCTTCAAAACCTTGAAACAAAGCTTTGTATTTTTCCACCGAAGGATGCCCCTTTGGCAGCAGATAGCGGTCATTTGAGGAGGGAGGATTCGGTGTTTCGTCTTTAACTATGTTCATTTTGGTTTTCTTATAAAAATTTATTTCAAATAAAAAGGAGTCCCTTTATATGCAAATTCCTTATTAAACTTAAGCCCTTTAGCTCTTAGCAATTCTTCTAATTCAATTAAAGATTTTCTTCCAAAATTACGAGCCTTCATCAGATCTGCTTTTGATAATCTAACCAAATCACCTATCGTTTGAAGTTTTGCCGCTCTTAAACAGGTCATACAGCGAACAGTTAGATTCAAATCCTTTAATTTTGTATTTAATAGAGCCTGAAGAGATACATTGATATAATAACCACAGTTCTCTGGGATCTTTATTTCATTAAGATTCAAAGGAAGGGTGATTTTTTCTTCTTCTTTTTCTATCAAGCTATTAATGGATATTATCTTTTCGGTAAGTTCCGTAAACTTATCTTGGTATAGTTTTGCAATATCTATGGCAGCCATCTTCATTATTGTTCTTTTTTCAAGTTCCTGAATTATTTGAACTGCATATTTCAATCTCTTTTCCATCCTCGGCATCGCTCTGTAATAAATATATTCAACAATATCAGCAGGAATATCATACTCTTTGCCAATCTCCTCAAAACTTTTCTTTTCCACAAAGATACCTCTTAATACATCTATCTCACTTTCTGATAAAATATGATTGAGAATATGAATATTTGCTTTACTAAAGAACATTTTTATAAATTTAAGCTCTTTTGCAGGTTCTAAAGGTTTATTAATGGCTTCAATTTCAATATCAAACTCCAACAGTTCTCTCTTCAAATAAAACCTTTTGGATTGAACATTTCCTTTTAATTTTATTTCTGTGAATTTCTTCTTCTTGATTTGTCTTACAAATGTTGCAACATCAATTTTCAAAATCTTTGCAGCCTCCTTAATATCAACAAGTTCTTCATCAAGATCCTTCAACCCCAATGCTTCCACAACAGCCTCCTTAGAAAAGTAAAGCACTCCATCCTTCTCTGATAAAGGTTGCGGCAACAGCCCCTTCTCGACATAACTATTAATAGTCCGTCGGGAGCATGACAACAATGCCGCAATATTTATCTCCTCCGATTCAGAAGTGAACTTCTCTGCCCCATTTGCGGCGGCTATTGGTAGAATTATGGTATCCATTTTAGTGAATAGTGAACAGTTAATAGTGAACAATGAAAACTATTCACTGTTCACTATTAACTATTCACTGATTTTTCTATGGAACCAAAGTAGGGTCAAGATTAGTGCTTGGTCCGAAGCCCGAAGCATTGAAAGGAATTGATGTTCCTGCCAATTTTTTTCCTGAATCAGTACTCGCTACTTCTGCACTGTTGGTCGAAAAAACATTTACATTGATAATTCCTAATGGAGTTATTATCCCCATTTGTGAATTACCTAATTTTACCAGGTTAAGACCGCCCGGAATGGTTGTAGAGAGCAATAAAGTGCCCGCTGTGGTTGGTTTTTTCCTTTGTGAAAACAATAACATCTGTACAACATCTTTAATGAAATTAAACTTGCAATTAAGACTTGCCAATGGTTTGCCGGTACTGGTCGAAATATGCTTATAAGCATCCAATCCTGCAAGGTTAATAACGGTTTTTGAGCCAGCGGCAGCACCATCAACAAAATCATAAATCTCATAAAAAACAGGATTGATAATAGCCACCTGATCTATCAGGGTATTTTCATTTTCCTTGGAAGGATTTAAGGCATAAGCCGCAATGGCAGCCGCGAAAGGGACTTGCAAAAGTCCTAACGCCACAAGGGTATAAGGAAGTTTGCCGGTAAGGAATACAGTTGGGTTTTCTGTAAATCGAGTGATGATAACGGTCAACAAATTGTTCTTAGGACCTGCATCCAGATTGATGGAACTTTGTTTTACTTTCCAGTAAGGTGTACCTGCCATTTTTTTATTATTTTTTGGTTTATAAAATTATATATCGGGGGCAAAATTAGTTATAATTTTTGAATTGACCAAATAATATATTTTATTTTTATCATTTTTGAATATAATATTTCTCAATATAATGATGTAAAACCACAGTACTATTGAATAGTTGATAGAAATATTTTTTTGAATTATTTTTTTTACTTACTAATATAATTTTTAAATATGTTCTATTATTTGTAACAAAATAGGATTTTT
>JABDAW010000151.1 GCA_013288905.1 Bacteroidota bacterium
AGTTGATAAAAAGCCAACAGCAAGGGGCATTTGAACATATTTTATTTTTAATTTTGTCACATGAAATGGAATGTATAAAAAAATAAATGCAAGCACCACAAACTGAAGGCTTGTATTGATTTTTCATTCACATTTTTTCCAAAGTCTTCTGCATTTTTCCAGCCATGCAAAGGAACGTTCTACTACCCATCTTTGTGGAATAACTGCAAATGTGTGCAATTCATTTCGCTTTGCTACTTGTACTTCAGCACTAATAAGTTCTTTTACAGATTGAGCAAATTTCTCACCACTATATCCTCCATCAACATGTACTTTTGCTACCTTCCGAGAGATTTGCCTTTTGCATTAAGAAACATGGCTAATGCCCCGTCTCTGTCAGTTACATTAGCCTTTGTAACCAGCAAGACATGAGGCAAATCTTGTGTGTCCACAGCCATATGACGTTTGATACCCGATACCATTTTCCCTGCATCAAATCCTTTCGTTTCTGCCGCATCTGTATTTTTAACGCTTTGTGAATCAATGATACAAAAATTGGTTTGTTTGTTCCGACCATGTTTGACGCGGACCTCACCAACGATTTTTTTTTAAGACCTCTTCCAAAAGGCTTGGTTGGTCATCGTTCTTTCTTTCGCTCCATTGCCGATAATACTCATGAACGGTGCGCCACTTTGGAAAATCACTCAGAAGCATTCTCCACTGGCAACCGCTTTTCAATATATAGAGCCTCCGCAAAAAAACTCATACAAATCAAAGTTCGAGGTTTCGTTCGCTTTTTAAAGTTTTCCAAGTCTTTGCAGTGCTCAAATTGTTATTTTGTCAGATCACTTGGATATACTTTTCTGGGTTGTTTTTGATAGCGCAGAGACAGCAAAATAATACGCTGGTTTGACTTAAACAGGCTTCTTTTTATCAACAGGTAATTGTTGAAATCACTGAAAAATTAGCCCAAAAAGATCATGAACAGGTTCTAAAGAGTCTAAAAAATTAATGGAAATGTAAAATATATTCTAATTAAAGCGAATAGCTTTCACGGGAGTGATCCTGGTAATTATAATAGAAGGAATTATGAGCATAGAAACACAAACCACGAGGGTACCGATGTTAATTAAAAACAAATGAGGGATGCTGAAATTTACGGGAACATAAGGAATGTAATATGAAGTTTGGTCGAGCTTAAGGAACTTGAAATTGACTTGTAACTGACAAATCGTAATGGCTAAAATATTCCCTGCTGTCATTCCAAAACCAACAAGGTATGAAGCAGTATAAAGAAATATTTTCCGAATGCTCCAGTCCGCTGCACCCATTGCTTTGAGGGTTCCAATCATGTTGGTACGCTCTAAGATAATAATGAGTAATGCAGAAATCATGTTGATGCCAGCCACTACCAACATTAGAATTATGATGATGCCCACATTCATATTTTGAAGATTAAGCCAATCAAATATTTGGGGATTAGTATCCTTAATGGAGCAGACTTTTAGAGGGTTTGTATAATCATAACCGACAGATTCATTGACAAAATTTTTCTCCTTATCAAGGTCATCAAAATTGTTTATCAAGACCTCAAATCCCCCAATCTGTATGGAATCCCAGTTGTTAAGTCTTCGGATTTGAGCAATATCTCCAAGGATAAATTGCTTGTCGAATTCCTCTAACCCTGTCTCATAGATACCGCTTATATGGAAGTCTATTACCTGTCTTGCACTTTTATTGATAAAGTACATAAACATCTTTTGACCAAGATGAAGGTTAAGTTTTTTGGAAAGATATTTGGAGATAACAACCTCCTTAGATCGTTCCTTATCATTGACCATGAAAGGCTTCCCTTCAATCATCTTGCCTTTAAAAAAATTCCAATCATAATCACTTGCAATGCCCTTCAGTACCGCACCTTCAAAGTAATCATCAGTCTTAATAATTCCAAATTTAGTTGCAAATTCCTGAACCATATTTACACCTTTTGTACCTTTAAGTTTATTATAAAGCTGTTGGTTAAAATTTACCGGAACTGATTCATAAGAGTTATTTGAATCAAAATTACTGACTTGAATATGTCCTCTGAAACCAATAACTTTATTTCTAATCTCCTCTTGAAATCCGGTAACAATGGCAACAGAAATAATTATGACAGCAAGTCCCAAAGAGATACCACCAATGGCAATAGCCGCCATTGGCTTGGAAACATTGTTAGAATCTTTTCCTGATATAATTTTACGGGCAATAAATAATTCGAAGTTCAAAATATTTAATATTAAATCCTATTTATTATTCCTTGCTCTTTCAGCTATGGAAGGGTTATCCTTATCATAAACCAGAATCCCGTCTATATATGTCTGAAGCACCTTTACCTTGTACAAATCCCTTTCATTTATTTTCATAATGTCATTTTCAAGAATGACAAAATCAGCATATTTACCAGGCTCCAAACTACCTTTCACCTTCTCTTCAAAATTAGAATATGCAGCCCATATAGTCATTGCCTTGAGAGCTTCTACCCGCGATAGTTTATTCTCTATTTGGAAGCCTTCTTTCGGATAATTTATTTGATCTTTTCTTCTTACAGCTGCATAAAATCCAAATAATGGATTGATGCTTTCGACCGGAAAATCACTGCCATCGGCAATATACCCATTCTCTTTTAATAATCTTTGAATAGCATAACCCCCTTTGAGACGTTCTGTCCCGATTCTATCCTTTGCCCAATACATATCAGATGTGGCATGTGCGGGCTGTACAGATGGGATTATGGAATATTTGCCAAACAAATAAAAATCATTTTCATTGACAATTTGTGCATGTTCAATTCTCCATCTAAGGTCATTTTTGTCCTTTAATAATTCTCCATAAGTATGCAATATAAATCTAACAGCACTATCCCCGATACAATGGGTATTTGCCTGAAATCCATGATCAAAAATCTCTTTACAAAGTTTCTTGTAATAACCGGTATCATGAAGCAAAAACCCTCGCTGGTTAGGCTTATCATTATAGGGAGCCAATAAACATGCGCCTCTCGAACCAAGCGATCCATCAGCAAATAATTTGAATGAACAAACATGTAAATGAGGTCTGTCAAAGACACCAAACCGAAATGCAAAATCTTTATTTTCTTCTGTCGGATTAAGCATTGCATAAATCCTCATTCTTAAAAAATGTTTATTTTGTAAATCAGAAATAGTATGAACAATTTCTTTATCTAAACCAGCATCATCAACAGTAGTTAAGCCAACAGCAAAACAATTCTCTTGAGCTTTAAGTAATGCTTCTTTCATTTCAAAAAGAGAAGGTTGGGGAATGACTTTCTTGACTAAATCAACGGCATTATCAATCAGTATTCCTGTCAGATACACTTTCTTGTTTTTAGCATCTTTTTTAAATTCTATTATACCACCTTCAACATTAGTTTCAGCCGTAATATGAGCTTGATTTAATGCAGCTTGATTTGCCAATGCCGCATGACCATCAATACGAGTCAGAAAGACAGGCTTGTCAGGAAACAAACTATCTATAATATGCTTGTCAGGAAACTCATTTACCGACCATTTATTCTGATCCCAACCTCTTCCAATGATCCATTCCACAGGGAATTCCTTTGCATGTTTAACAACAATGTCAATGACTTCTTTGAATGACTTTGTGCCTGTCAAATCAGCATTATTCAACCCTAAACCATAATTATAAAAATGACAGTGCGCATCAATAAAACCTGGATAAACAGCCTTGCCATTGAGGTCGATATTTTGAGAGGATGAATACTTTTTTACGATAGAATCATTCGACCCTGTAGCCAAAATTTTACCATCATTAATTGCAAATGCTTCAACAATACTAAAGCTGCTATCAACAGTATAAATCAATCCATGATGAAATATAGCATCAACCTTTTCTTGAGCAATAGAACCTGAAGAAATAAGGATAAAAATAATGATTAGAAAATGAGACAACCTCATAACCCAAATTTAGTTTTTCTTCCCAACGACCAATTCATACAAAGAATCCGTATCAAGATATTCCTTAGCTAATTGTAGCATTTGCTCTGATGTGATATTCTTTAAAGTATCAAGATATTTATCGTAGTAATCATAATCTAATCCATATACTTTGATGCCGATATATTTATCAGCCAGAGCAAAAGGACCATCAAGACTTTTAAGATAAGAACCCATGAGATAATTCTTCACCAAATCAAGCTCTTCATTAGGGATTAAATCAGTGCGAAGTATGTTTATTTCCTTATAAATTTCTTCTAAAGCATTATTACAAACATTGGCACCCACTTCGGTTCCAATGTAAAACATTCCATCATGTAATAAAGATGCAATACCAGAACCTATGCCATAAGTATAACCCTTGTCCTCCCTGATGTTCGTCATCAATCGTGAACCAAAATATCCACCAAGAACAGTATTCAATATTGTCATAGAAAGGTAGTCAGGATGTGTTTTTGTAAACATTCTTTTTCCTATCCGAATGGCACTTTGAATTGCCCCTTCCATTGGCATATAATTCTTCATTTCCTGCAAAGGATTGATGGAATAATCCTTCACAATATTTGTATTACTTCCGCCCCAATCATTCCCACCAAATTGCTTATTCAATAAAGCAACAATACTTTCATCAACCTTGCCTGCAACAATGATCTGGCAAAGGTTTGACTTGTATTGATTGTTATAAAAAGCAATCAGTTCCTCCCTCCTTAAATTATCAAAATCTTCTTCATCAGCAATCAAACTATAAGGATGATTATTCCCGAATAGCAGGCGATTGAAGTGCTTCCGACATAAATCTCCAACCTTCTCATTACTCAACATCCACTTTTGTTTTTTGTTCTGAATCAAGATATTAAATTCCTTCTCAGGGAAAACAGAATCCAGAATAACCTCCTTAAGATAAGGTAATACATTCCCCAAGTGTTTGTTTAATGAATAGAGGCTTACAAAAGAGAAATCCTGCTGCGCTTCTGTCTCCAGAAATGCCCCATAATAATCAATCTTCTCTGCCAGTTGAGTACCTGAATGCTTTCTGGTTCCTTCATTTAGCATAGAATTGGTAGTCGAGGCTATCAGCGACTTGTTTGCATACCAGTCACCGGCATTAAAAAGCAATTCAATACGCGCTACTTCCTCTGTTCCGGCATTAATAAGATACACAGGAATCCCATTATCCAAATTATATTCCTGA
>JABDAW010000152.1 GCA_013288905.1 Bacteroidota bacterium
TCCGTATCCACTTATGCTGACATAATTATAATTAGCACTGATCAAAATACTTAACATATCATTAGGGCGATATTCCAATTTCCCATGAATGGGTCCAAAAGAAGTATTAACAGAAAGACCATAATCATAATTTCCACCTAAACCTGGTGAAACCACAATACCTGCCCAATTAGGAAATCCATATCCCATCGAAATCCAGATATTCGACCCTTGCAATTGCTGTCCTTTTGATTGGAAAGCAATAAAAAGGAAAAGTAAGATGATAAAGGTTATTTTCTTCATTGGATGGAATCTTAAATTTTGGTTTATGATTGCAAAAATAGGGAAAAGGTTTACACCAAAAATGCCCTTCCAAAAAATAAGGAGTGGTTTAGATCTAAAAGTCTTCCTCCTTTCCTTCCATTTCATCGCTGAATTCTTCTTAAATCTGTGATCAATAGAGATTTTTACAAAATCAATAGAGATCGTGAGAGGATCAATAAAGAAAACTTCAGGAACAATAGAGGTCATGGAAAAAAAGATAGACATCGTGGAAAAAAAGATAGAGAAAACGGAAAAAAAGATAAAGAAAACTTCAGGAACAATAGAGATTTTGGAGAAATCAATAGAGAAATCTTCGCGATCATTAGAGAAAAGTGTAAAATCATTAGAGAAAACTTCAGGATCATTAGAGAACACGGTTTAGTCAAAAGAGCCCTTGTTTTTGGTTATTATTAGTGAAAAAGAAAAACGCTTAAGAAAAATAAAATCGAATTTACAGTTAGACGAATCATGTTATGAATAATTTGTTCATTTCACTGCCTTAGCAGAAATTAATACTGGCATTTTGGATTTTATTTTTCCTTTTATGATAGCCCCTTTTTCGAGGGGCTGCAATAAAAGGATGATGAAGATAGAGCTATAAATCCTAAAACTTCAGGTGCCTCGAATGGACACTTTGCCCAAAGAATAGCTCTGCGCTTTTATCGAAAATTTCTGTGGTATCGGTGGTGAAGAAATTAATGGTTTTGCCCTTGCTGCAATTGGTTTCAATCTCCGGATGCCGCTGCAAATAGTCCGCAAGACTGCGGGCAACAATCTCTCCCTGCGATAAAAGCCGGATGTTTTTTGGAAGGTATTTTTTGATTTTATGGAGCAGCAAAGGGTAATGTGTGCAGGCTAAAATGATGGTGTCTATCTTGTCGGATTGAAGCAATAATTGTTCAATATCATTCTTAATAAAATAATCTGCGCCCTCGCTTTCGATTTCATTATTCTCGACCAAAGGAACCCAAATAGGGCAGGCGCGCTGGTAAACTTTTATGGCAGGGAAGAATCTTTTAATCTCGATGGGATAGGTGTGAGAATCCACAGTAGCCGAGGTTCCGAGCACGCCGATGTGCTTTGATTTGGACATATTACCAACCATTTCGGCAGTCGGTCTGATGACTCCCAGCACCCTTCTTGAAGGATCAATATGAGGTAAATCTTTATGTTGAATGGCTCTCAAAGCATTGGCAGATGCGGTATTGCAAGCCAGTATCACCAAATGGCAGCCCTTATCAAACAACATCTTGACACTCTGTAAAGTGAATTCATAGACCGAATGAAAGGACCGATTCCCATAAGGCGCGCGGGCATTATCGCCCAGATAGAGATAATCATAATCGGGCAGTTCCCTGACAATCTCTTTCAAGACCGTCAAGCCACCGAAGCCTGAATCAAAGACTCCGATGGGCTTGTAATTACTGTTGTTTTCAGGGTGCATCTTATGGGAATAAAGGTATAAAGGTATTGGGGAATAGGGTATAAAGGAAAGGGGTATAAAAATATATTTCTATATCCTTATACCCCTATACCTTTATACCATATCCTTTATTTTTCCCTTGGCTTGGGAGGAGCCGTTGGAGTTGGTGTAGTAATCTTTAATTTCTTCTTCACCAAGTCAATGACATCATCACCATCAGGCGCATAAAGCAATACTCCAAGACTTGAATCGAAGATATAAGAGAAGCCATTTTCCTTAGCTACTTCATGGATTGCATCGCTGGCAGTCTTAAAAATCGGGGTGTATAAACCTTCTTTTTTCTTCTGGAAAGATTCCTGTGCAGTCTGCTGGAAATCTCTGATTCTTTGCTCAAGATCGGTGAGTTCTTTTTGCTTTGCCTGCTTCACTAATTCAGAAAGTCCGGCTTCGGTTTTCTGATAATCTGCCATTTTGGATTGATACTCGTCATACATCGTTTTCAATTGCCCTTCAACTTCTTTATTGATTTTTTCGAGTAACGAATCAGCCGATTTAGCTTCAGGCATCATGGAAACCAATAGTGTGGAATTGATGTGCCCGAACTTCAATGGCTGCTGGGCATTGGTAATAATGCAAGAAGACATCACGAGAATTATTACTGCTACATAGTTTAATTTTTTAATCATTACGAATTTTTGTTTGGTTATATTTATATAAATTTATTGTTTTTTTACTGGAGGATTCGTGCCACCACCGGGAGTTGGTGTTTGCTGTCCTTGAGTTGGGCTTTGTCCGGGTTTCTGATTTGATGATTTACCTTTATCATCCTTGGTACCGGCTTTAAAGCCCATTGCTAATAAAATATCATCGCTCTTATCATATTTAGGATTAGAATAAAGCATAATCAAATCACTCGACTTATCGAAGACATAACCATAGCTTCCATCCTCTGCAAATTTCTTGATGGCAGCATAAATTTTATCTTGAATGGGCTTTACCAATTCTTGTCTTTTCTTGAATAATTCACCTTGGTAGCCAAACTTGTCTTTTTGCAATTCCTTAGCCTCCTTTTCCTTTAATTCGATTTCAGCCATTCTCTTTTTCTTCAAATCATCAGTCAAAAGAATTTGTTCTGCCTGATAAGATTTATAGAGTTTGTCTATCTCGGCATATTTGGTTTCAATTTCCTTTTGCCATTGTGCGGATAGCTGATCCAAATTAGTTTGTGCTGTTTTATATTCAGGAATATTTGCAAGAATATAATCTGAATTAACATAACACGATTTCTGTGCCTTCACCTGCCCGATTAATGAAATCATTAATGCAAGAGCAAAGATGGTTTTGATTAATTTTATATTTTTCATTTTAAGAATATATTATTTATAATTTTAGAAGGGGCGAAAATAAACAAATTATTGGTCAATGGAACCACCGATTGAAAATGCAAACTGACCTTTGCCCTTTGTATTAGTCGGATCGCCCGGCAATGGATCAAATCCATAACCCCAGTCAAGACCTAAAGTCCCGAATATAGGAAGGAATATTCTCACACCGATACCGGCAGAACGATGTACCAAAAATGGATTGAAATCACGGATATTCAACCAGGAGTTTCCACCTTCAGCAAATGATTCAACATAAACAGTTGCCTGTGGATTTAATGAAATCGGGTACCTTAATTCCAAAGTATATTTATCAAATGCCGAAGCACCGATATAATCATAAGTGGTTCCAAGATAACCCTCCGGAGTTACAGAATTATTGACATAGCCTCGAAGTGGAATTAATTCCCGACCATCTAATGCAAACCCTGAAATTCCATCACCGCCAAGGAAGAAACGATTAATAGGAGATTGTCCGTAATTGGATGAATAATTATTCAGGAAGCCATATCTTGCACGGGTATTGATAACAAGATTGCCAACAATATTGACAAACCATGAGGACTGGAATTCCCATTTATTATATTCAATCCATTTGTAATGATCTGTAGGATCAAGGGTAGAATAATCTGTGTGAGAGAACAAAGAATAAGGAGGTGTCAACTGAACTGACAATGAGATTGAAGAACCCGAACGCGGATAGGTGGGCTGGTCAATAGAATTACGTGAAAAAGTCTCTCTTATACTGAAATTATTCGCATGACCACTGCTGAATAAGAAAGCCAAAGGATAGTTTTTAAGATTAAAATTCTGATATCCCAAATCACTGTACAAATAGAAATAATCATCCGGGAAAGTAAGTCTTTTTCCAAGTCCTACTGATAATCCGAGCGTATTCAAACTTCCATACAAAGGATCTGATGTAGCCCTGTTATTTGTCTGAATGGAATAGGAAGCCGTTACGCTCAGGGCATTTGGTTTTTTGCCCCCAAGCCAAGGCTCAGTGAAGGAAGCATTGTATGCCTGGTAATAAGTTCCATTAGTCTGACCACGAATGCTGAATTTTTGTCCATCACCTGATGGAAGCGGTGTCCAGGCTTCTTTGTTAAAGAAATTAGCCATCGAAAAATTATTGAAAGAAACACCTAATGTCCCCACCAAAGAACCATTTCCCCAACCTCCTGAAAGCTCTATCTGATCAGATGGCTTTTCTTCCACGACATATTCAATATCTACTGTTCCATCAACGGCATTGGGCTTTGGATTAACGCCTAATTTCTCTGCATTAAAGTAATTCAACTGCGCCAGTTCTCGCTGCGAACGAATAATATCCGAACGGCTGAAAAGCATACCAGGCTTGGTCTTCAGCTCTCTCAATATAACTTTGTCGTTAGTCTTGGTATTACCGGTAATGGTGATTTTATTAATCGTTGCCTGCTTGCCTTCCACGATGCGCATTTCATAATCAATAGTGTCGTTACTCACAGCCAATTCGATAGGAGTAATTCCAAAAAACAAGTATCCATCATCCAGATACAGCGAGCTGATATCTCTTGTATTCTCGCTCATAAACAACCGCTCGTCCAATAGTGATTGATTAAAAATATCTCCTTTATTAATACCAAGTATCCGATTCAATTCCTGAGTGGTATGCTTTGTATTGCCCACCCAGTTGATATTCCCAAAATAATATTTATCCCCTTCATTAATCGTGATTTCGATATTGATAAGATTATCTGAAACTTTATAAACAGTATCGCTTGCGATTTTAGCATCCCGATAACCTATTTCCTTGTATTTCGCAATGATGCTTGCCTTATCCTTTTCATAATCTTCGGCAATTAATTTGGACGATTTAAAAATACGATACCAATGCTTCACCTTAGTCTCGCCCATTGCCCGCTTCAGTTTTATTTCCTTGAAGGCGGTTACGCCATGAAAAATGATATTATTAATCTTGATACGTTCCTTTTTATCAACACTTATCACCAGCGATTCGCTGTTGGTAACGGAGGTATCACGCTCCTCTTTTA
>JABDAW010000153.1 GCA_013288905.1 Bacteroidota bacterium
CATTTCTCTTTTTATAGATTTTGAATACAAATTGTCGAGTTTATAGTCCCGAGGTTGACATGATTTTCGGTTTTCATGTCATCTCCTGATCCGAGGTTGACATGATTTTCGGTTTTCATGTCATCTCCTTATCCGAGGTTGACATGATTTTCGGTTTTCATGTCAACTCCTTATCCGAGGTTGACATGATTTTCGGTTTTCATGTCAACCTTGGATACAAGATCAGCACTATTAACAAGAGTAAAAGACCAGTTGGGATGACTATAGTCCGAATATTGGCAAACCTTCCCAGCACCATAATTTCTTTGATGCCGAAAATGGATGCTATATAATAAAGGAGTAGGGGAATGGATTTTAGTTAATAATAAGAGGATTAAAAAAAATAATAATGAATATTGAACAAGGAATTTTGAATGATGAAGTAAAAATTCAGATACTATACTTCAGAATTCAAAATTCCTTGTTCAATATTCATTATTCCTTTTTTCTAATTTATTCAACTTTTAAGCATTGCCCCAAGTCTGAACGATGCGCGGCAGGCTCATCAAAGTATTGTCATGACGGGCATAAGAATTTAATTTCCTGATAAGGTCTTTGAGTTCATATTCGGAAATAATATTGGCGGCAAGCAAGGAATCGCCAATATTTTCAAGGGTCAAGCCAGCCATTAACTTCACATCGCCGGTCAAGGCGGAATGCTGATAAACCTTGACGCCGACATTCGTGAAGCGGGCATCTGTAAGCATGCGGGGCAGCTTGATTCCGATGTTGGCATTGCCGCCCTTGAGCTTGACAACTTTGGAATATAAGTTGACATAATCCCTGAAAGCATCGAAGTCGGGATAGCAAAAATGCCCGCGAAATTCGACATCTTCCAAAATCAGCAAGCCATTGGGTCTTAAATGATCCCTCAAAGCCTTAATTACCTTTTCAGGATCAGGCAAATGCGACAATAAAAATCGGGCATAGACGACATCAAATTTCGATTCGCCCGCAACGGCAAGGATGTCCAATTTGCGGAATTCTATCTGGTCAAAACCTTTTTTGGCAGCCTCCACGCGAGCAGTTTCGATGCAGTATTCATCAATATCCCAGCCCTCAACCTTGCCTGTATCTTTCACGCACCAGGCAAGCAACCTCGACACATCGCCGGTGCCACAACCCACGTCCAGGCAGCGCATTCCGGGGGCGATGCCCAATCTCTTGAATAATTTTCCAGTGGTGGGTTCAAGGATTTTAGAAAGGATTTTCAGACGGTCATAACCTTCTTTGCCGCCGCGGATTGCATAATTTTCGTTGTTCATTTATTGTTTACTATTTATTATTTGGAATTTTATTTAGAATTCTTGCTTTGAATTGCCCTCCTCCAATCGGCTTTCAATAGCGAATAAACCTCCGTATCCTGAAACTTTTCATTGAAGAAATGATCGTGCTTGAAGTAACCTTCCTTCACGAAGTCATTCTTCAGTAGCACCTTCCTGGAAGCAGCATTATCAGGATGAATCCGAGCCTCCATACTATGAAGGTTCAAATCTTCAAAACCGAATTTCAACATGGGAGGAATGGCTTCGGTAATAATGCCTTTATTCCAATGATCGGGCGAAAGATTGTATCCAAATTCAGACCGGAAATGCTCATGTTGGGTCCTGAAAAACCCTATTATTCCAATCAAAGAAGGATTAGGTTTAATGGAAATCGCAAAGTTCATATTGAATTCGCCGTCATTCATCTTTTGAATCAAATCATGGACTTCTTCGATGGAATTCACGAGGGGTCTGGGGATATATTTCATCGTAACAGGGTCGCTTCTCATCTTGAATATTTCATTGGTATCATCCTTCGTAATCTCTCGCAAAACAAGTCGCTCGGTTTCAAGGATTGGGAATGGATCGAATTTTAGATTTATCATATTGGAATATTAGTAAATATTTCTTGGTTTAATAGCTTGCAAACATACAAAATTAAGGGAACCCGAATGGTTCGATGAACTTGCATTAATTTATCTTTTCCAAATTCTCAACTAATTTTTACTAATTTTGCCACCCCAAAATAACAAATAACAGTGGCATTAATAAAATCTATTTCAGGCATACGAGGAACGATAGGAGGGAAGCCCGGCGAAAATCTGTCGCCTCTTGATATTGTAAAATTCACCACAGCCTACGGGCTTTGGGTGATAGAAGGGAATAAGGGTATAGGGAATAAAGGTATAAAGGTTGTCATCGGACGCGATGCCCGAATATCCGGACAGATGGTAAGTGCGATGGTGGCTTCGACGCTGATGAGTCTTGGGATTGATGTCATTGATTTGGAACTTTCCACAACCCCGACAGTCGAGATTGCAGTACCTTTGGAAGGGGCTAATGGTGGAATTATCATCACTGCATCTCATAATCCAAAGCAATGGAATGCCCTAAAGTTGTTGAATAATAATGGGGAATTTATCTCTGAAGCAGAGGGTTTGGAGATATTAAGGATTGCCGAATCGGAGGAATTTAATTATGCCTCGGTAGGTAAATTAGGCAAATATAAGACTGATAATAGCTATTTCAAGAAGCATATAGATAAGATTCTTGCCCTTCCTTTGGTGGATGTTAAGGCTATTAAGGCAAAGAATTTCAAGGTAGTTATTGATTGCGTGAATTCAACAGGAGGGATTATTGTCCCGATGTTGTTAAATGATCTTGGCATTGAAATTATTGAATTGAATTGCGATCCTACCGGCGAATTTGCCCATAATCCGGAGCCATTGCCAGAGAATCTCAATGAATTAGCCAAATTAGTTAAAAAGCACAATGCCAATCTTGGTATTGCCGTTGACCCTGATGTGGATCGCCTGGCTTTTATATCCGAAGATGGGGAGCCATTTAATGAAGAATATACTTTGGTGGCGGTTGCGGATTATGTTTTAAAGCATAAACATGGAGGAAATACTGTTTCCAATCTCTCCTCGACACGTGCCTTGAATGATATTACCTTAAAACATGGCGGGAAATACTTTGCATCGGCAGTAGGCGAGGTGAACGTAGTGGAGATGATGAAAGCTAATAAAGCTGTGATAGGAGGGGAGGGAAATGGCGGCGTAATTTACCCGGAATTACATTATGGGCGCGATGCTTTGGTAGGAATTGCC
Source organism: Bacteroidota bacterium (assembly GCA_013288905.1). Taxonomy (GTDB): domain Bacteria; phylum Bacteroidota; class Bacteroidia; order AKYH767-A; family JABDAW01; genus JABDAW01. Next base: position 3,134 of record JABDAW010000153.1, read on the forward strand.
TTGTTTTTAACACATTTGGCGAAGTTCGGGAAAACTTGTTCCATGCTAAGGACGAATTATCCAAGTTATTATATCTCCAAGAATAAAATAGAACTTACCAAGGGCTTGGATGTTGATAATATCCTTTTGGAAATTCAAAAGAAGTACAAAAAGCAACCGATAAATACCATTGATGGGGTGAAAATTGAGTTTGAAAAGGAGTGGGTTCACCTTCGGAAATCGAATACCGAACCCATCATTCGCATCTATGCCGAGAGCCAATTCATGACCACTGCTGACAAATTGGCAGAGAAAATCATCTCAGATATTAAGGATATTATTAACAATAATCATTAATGAAGGGAATAGGAACGCAGATAAAAATGATTGCTTATGACAAGATAAGATTCTTTAAAAGATCAGATTTTGTCATAAACAATCATTTTTATCCGCGTTCCCATCATAACATAGATAATACCAAATAAAGCACTGATAATCCGCATAAAAAAATAATCCACTTAAAAAATGAAAGTATATTTAGATAATGCCGCAACAACTGCACTAAATCAAGAAGTTATAGATGCTATGTTACCGATAATGAAGGAAAAGTATGGAAACCCGTCTTCCATACATTCTTATGGTCGGGAGGTGAGAAGTATCGTTGAATCTGCCAGAAAGTCAGTCGCCAAATTATTGAATGTTTCGCCTTCAGAGATATTCTTTACATCTTGCGGAACGGAGGCTAATAATATGGCTATCCGGTGTACGGTTAGGGACTTAAAAATCAAGCATGTCATCAGTTCAAGGATTGAGCACCATGCTGTAACACATACTGTTGAAGAGTTGGAACATGAGGGATTGATTAAGTTGAGTTATGTGGATATTGACGATAAGGGTTATGTGGATTTGGAGCATCTGGAGGAATTATTAAAGACTAATGACCGCTCTTTGGTGTCCTTAATGCACGCCAATAATGAGATAGGGACGATATTACCAATCAAGAAAGTCGGGGAGATTTGTAAGGAATATAATGCCATATTTCATTCAGATACAGTGCAAACTATGGCTCATTATGTACATGATCTTCACCAGTTGGATGTTCATTTTGTGAATTGTTCGGCTCATAAATTTCATGGTCCGAAGGGAATAGGTTTTATTTATATCAATCATAATGTCAAGATTCATCCCTTCATTTTTGGAGGGGCGCAGGAGCGAAATATGAGGGGTGGCACCGAAAATGTCTATGGAATAGTGGGTTTGGCGAAAGCGATGGAAATTGCTTATAGAGACCTTGAGCAGGATACAAAGCATATTCAAGGACTGAAAATCTATATGATGCAACAGTTAAAAGAAGCTATTCCAAGGATAAGATACAATGGCGACCCTGAAAATGGGCTTCACACAGTCCTGAATGTGTCTTTTCCGCCGACTGAAATCGCTGAAATGTTGCTTTTTAACCTTGATATAAAAGGAATTGCGGTTTCAGGAGGCAGCGCTTGTTCGTCAGGAAGTAATATCGGGTCGCATGTTTTGGGTGGAATTCATGCCGATCCAAATCGTCCTTCGGTACGGTTTTCATTTTCAAAGTATAATACTAAGGAAGAGATTGATTATACGATTTCTGTTTTGAAGGAGCTTTTTCCGGTTACTGTTATTTAATAGATTTCTCTTCACCACAGATTCCACAGATTAACACAGATTGTGGAATTGGTTTCATTTTACATTCCCAATTATAAGAGGTGAGTTGTGAGGACTTTAGCTATTGCTATTTGTTATACCTTCCAGAATATACCATTTAACATAATATTAATTATAAGGTATAATAATATAATTAACCCAAACCGTGAACCATCTAATTACAGCTTTATAACTTACTGATATTGAAACTTCTATTAGTGCTATAAACGTTCTATTATTCCCAAAATAA
>JABDAW010000154.1:0-4489 GCA_013288905.1 Bacteroidota bacterium
ATCATTCTACTGGAACATTTACGGTTACTTTAATCGCTTACGGGCAGTATTGTAATGATACCATCATTCGTCCACAATACATTCAAATTGATACTCCGCAAACAGTGCATAGTGCCTTCATTGCTGATACCTTTTCGGGATGCAAGCCGCTCACCGTTTCATTCACCAATAACAGTATCAATGGAACTTCTTTCTTCTGGAATTTCGGGGATGACAGCACAAGCACTTCCATGAATCCTACTCATACGTATGATACCACAGGGACCTTCACGGTGAAGCTGATATCCATTAATACTTCCTTCTGTGGAATTGTAAAAGACAGTCTTATTCAAACAGCTTACATCACGGTTTATCCTTATGCGGTTGCTTCTTTCACACAAATTCCAGATACAGGATGCGCTCCCATGAATGTTCAATTTACAAATACAAGCACCCATGCAACATCTTATATCTGGAGATTTGGAGATAATCAAATAAGCACCGGAACCAGTCCTTCTCATACCTATTCCAACCACGGAACATATACCGTTACCTTAGTTGCTATTGGTGCTGATGGATGCAATGATTCTACTACTTTCAGCAGCATCATTGTGGATACTTTGCCTACCGTTACGAGTGCCTTTGTAGCGGATACTTTAAGCGGCTGCAATCCTTTTACCGTGCATTTCACGAATAACAGTGTCAATGGAACTACCTATCTTTGGAATTTCGGTGACAACACAACCAATGATTCACTTAATCCTACACATACTTACATTGATTCCGGTACTTATACAGTTACCTTACGGACTTTCAGCACCAACGAATGTGGTACGGTGGAAGATTCCTCCATTCACCAAAGCTATATTTCAGTTGAAGAACCTGTTTCAGTAAAAGCCAATTTCGATGGCAAACCTCTCATTGGATGTGCCCCTCTGAATGTTACATTCACTAATTCAAGCGTCAATGCGAGTCATTATTTCTGGAATTTTGGTGATGGATTTACTGACACCACGATGAATCCTACCCATACCTTTTTCAATCCTTCGAATAAATATTATACAGTTACTTTGGTGGTAACTCATCCAGGTCAGAAGTGCGATAACCTGCCTGATACCATGACTATTCAAGTCGAGGCAGATACCTGTATGCTTTATGTTCCCAATGTTTTCTCACCCAATGGAGATGGAAAGAATGATTTATTTGAATTGATAGCAGATGGTTTCCAAGGGTATCATTTAGTCATTTTTGATCGCTGGGGATTAAAGATGTTTGAAAGTTTTGACCACAATGACCTCTGGAACGGATTGGTAAATAATACAGGCGGCGAAGCTCCTGATGGCACCTATTATTATATATTCTATTCCACAGATTATAATGGTCAACCATACTCCAATCATGGCTTCCTGACTTTGATCCGGTAAAGGAAATGGGAGGTTAGTCTCTTTTAAGATTTTCCAAATCGTCTAAATCCTTGTTTCTGCCACTTGCCCAAAATTTCCTTAAACATCTTTGAAAGTTAAATATGTTTAGCAAGTCTATATTCTATTTCATCCCTTGTTAATAGTTTTGAGTTTGTAACTTACTATAAAATGTTTTGAAACCTTGTGGAATAATGCTTTATAGCAAATATAGATATTCTATTTACTATAATAACTTTATTTGGTCATGGGTGAAATCCGTTGTTTTGATGTTTAATTGAACTTAAAATAACCCACTCATCAACAGGTTTCACCCATGACGCTTTATTTATTGCTCACAAAAATTATCTTTAATCGTTCGAAAATCCTTGTTAATTCACGTTTTCGATCACTTTTGAATAACTTATTACTATTTGATCAATGTTCGATTTAGTGTAAACCATAGTATAAACTATAAAAAGAAAAGCATTGTATAAACTATTATATACAATGCTTAAAAAAAATGTACCCTGAGCCGGAATCGAACCGGCACGAGTGTAACCTCACAGGTTTTTGAGACCAGCGCGTCTACCAATTCCGCCATCAGGGCATTCGTTATTCGGCTTATTCATTTTGTTAAGGGGCGGCAAAGATATAAAAAAATGATTAATGTATATCTTATCAGTTTTATATTTAGAACTTTTTAAATGATATATTTGCGCCCTTACAAATAAGGAAAATTATTATTAAATGGATAGAAATACATGGATAGGATTAGGCTTGATAGCCTTGATTCTTTTTGGCTTTCAAATATTTATTTTAGGTCCTCAACAGAAGGAGCAGGCGGAATATCAGCATAAGCAGGATTCCATCGCCAGGGTTGAATATCTTAAATTTAAAGCCGACTCATTACAACGTTTTAAAACTGATACATCCGGTGCGGTGGCTCACGCTCATGATACGATTTCATTAAGTGATTCTGCAAAGAAAGAAATCAGCAAACAGCAGTTCGGTACCTTTGCTGATGCGAGTTCCGGCACCCCTGAATTCGTTACTCTGGAGAATAATCTCGTCAAGATTACCATCTCTACAAAAGGGGGTAAGATTTATTCCGTCGAATTAAAGAAATACAAGACTTTCGATTCTCTTCCTTTGCGATTATTTGATGGAAAAACTACTGTCTTCGGTTTGGAATTGCCTACTAATGAAAATCGTGTTATCAATACCAATGACCTTTATTTCAAAGCATCTTCTAAGTCGGAATCGGTAGGTAGTTCCGGTTCCAGAAGCATTTCCATGCGTCTTTATGCGGGCACTAACAGGTATATCGAATATCTCTATACCCTTTCCGGTGATTCATATATTACAGATTTCAGTTTGAATACTGTCGGCATGAACCAGATAATTCCTCAAAACATCAATCAATTTGAATTGGATTGGGCAATGGATATTCCGCGTGTCGAGAAGAATATTGTGGCTGAAAGAAATGCTTCAACAATGTATTTCAAATACAGCAGCGATAATGATGTGGACTGGCTTTCAGAAACCAAAGACGATACCAAACCCTTGGTAAATAAAGTCAACTGGGTATCTATGAAACAGCAATATTTCACGTCGGTTCTTATCTCGAATGAAGGATTTGACAAGGCTACCATTGCTACTAAATCAGACAAGAATTCTACAGACATCGTCAAGAATATGTCGAGCGTTTTTACCCTGCCATTCAATCATAACGACAATGCATCGTATGCCATGCGCTTTTATTTTGGTCCGAATCATTACCAGACTTTAAAGAAAATGGATTTAATGCTGGAGAAGCAAATCCCCCTTGGATGGGGCATCTTCGGATGGGTGAACCGTTATTTTGTCATTTATATCTTCGATTTCCTTAATGGCTTCAACTGGAATTTCGGCATCATCATTTTATTAATGACCGTCCTTATCAAAGCCATTTTATTACCCCTCACCTTCCGTTCCTTCAAGTCACAGGCAAAGATGAAAGTCCTCAAACCGGAGATGGATGAAATCAATGCAAAATTCGCCGATGATGCCCTCAAAAAACAATCCGAAGTGATGGCATTATACAAGAAAGCCGGTGTCAATCCAATGGGCGGCTGCTTCCCGATGCTGCTCCAGATGCCCATACTCATCGCCATGTTCCGCTTCTTTCCGGCATCCATCGAATTGCGTCAGCAAGGCTTCCTCTGGTGCAAAGATCTCTCCACCTACGATTCCATTTACAACTTCGGTTTCAGCGTCCCATTCTATGGCGACCACGTCAGTTTATTCACTTTATTAATGACCATTTCCACATTGCTTTATACCCGGATGACCATGCAATTCCAAGCCACCAATCCCCAGATGAAATGGATGAGTTACATGATGCCGATAATTTTCCTTGGCGTATTCAACAACTATTCTGCGGGCTTGAGTTATTATTATTTCCTGGCAAATATGTTCACCTTCGGGCAGCAATACATCTTCAAATTCTTCCTTGATGAAAAGAAAATCCATGCCCAAATCCAGGAGAATAAAAAGAAGCCAGCCAAGAAAACTTCCAGCTTCATGCAACGCCTCGAAGAAGCTCAAAAGTCAAGAGGTATTCAGCCACCTAAGAAGAAATAATTAGGAATTACGAATTAGGAACAGCATCCACATCCTAATTTTTAATTCCTAATTCCTAATTTATTCATGGCAGCTCCCCGAAAAGGGAGCAGCTATTAATAAATTAAGGAAGGAAATACAGCCATGAATTTCAAGAATTAATTTGAAGTCCTTGGCTATTTCTTTTTCCAATTATCCAAAAAAGACATATTCTTAGTGCCAGTTCAAACTTTCTTAATCGCATTTCAAACTTTCAATATGCAAGTTCAAACTTTCTTAATCACATTTCAAACTCTCAATATGCAAGTTTAAACTTTCTTAATCACATTTCAAACTTTCAATATACTGTTCACCAGACATTGTACAATCAAAAAACGCTTCAGCTTTTGAGGCATCTTTAAACTTCAATTGCTTTTTTATTTCACTCATCAATGTCTTGTCATAATCTTTCAGACCATGACTAAAATATGTATAGATAGCCTGCTTTTTTCCATCTATGAAGAGAT
>JABDAW010000154.1:4499-4987 GCA_013288905.1 Bacteroidota bacterium
GTAATATTGATGATGATATTTTTCTGTTGTAAGCCGGAATCCCTTTTTAAGAAGGCAGGATTGAATATCCTTTGACTTCCTAACCTTCATCAAGAACTTTATTTATCAACTTTTTCATCTTCCCTTTTAATGCGATTGCTTTGGAGGAAAGATTCTTATCATCTTCCAAAACAAGATTCTCATACAACGAATAAAAGCTGAAATAAAAAGCATCTTCGACCTCGTCTCTTGTCTCCGACCAAACGGATATGTCGAGAGGTTTATATTTTATAAAATAAAATTTGTCTTGATATTCTACATCACATTCCAACCGTTCATTAAGCAAAAATATCTTGCCATTATACCTGAATAAATCGGGATGAAAGGGATAAAGTTCGGGGGCTGGATTTTCTAATTTCTTAATCATATTACTTTTTTATATGACTGCAAAGATATGAATCCTTTCGTTCTTACTAATCTTCATCCTCCTTTTATTGCTGCTCGCAAGG
>JABDAW010000155.1 GCA_013288905.1 Bacteroidota bacterium
ATTCTGAAGGACGATAAAATCACTAAGCCTTTTTTGCTTTTAAAGAATATAAAATCAGAGCGTCAGAAGGATATCAAAATGATTAAGGCAATGGTTGGAAACTCCTCATTTCAATTTCAAAAATGCAGCATAAAAAATCTGGATTCTTTAAAATGAGTCTCGGTTTTTATATGCCTAAAACTGGAAGGGGAGCTAATATGCTGATATTCATGCTTATATCAAACTTTAGTGGTCTTAAATATGTCATCTTTAAGCTTAAAAACGTCATCTTTAAGGTTGAAAACATCATTTTCAAGTTTGAAAACGTTATTTTCAAGTTTGAAAACGTCATTTTCAATATTGAAAACGTCATCTTCAAACTTGAAAACGTCTTCTTTAAACTTAAAAACATCATCTTCAAACTTGAAAAAGTCATCTTCAAACTTATTCACGACATTTTTAAGACTGAAAAAACTATACTTTCAAAACTATCTTATATGTCTAATTGGAATAATTCGGGTCAGGAATGGAACTTTTCCCGTCTCTTATTTGGGCATATAAAAAGCCACGAAATACAAGAATTATTGGATGAACCCTGATATTCGTCATCAAGAAATTAAGGAATAAAGGATGTCAATCGAAAGATGTTGAAATCTTTAAAAGTTAAAAACTTTTTTAACAAATAATTTGGTAGTTAAAAAAATAATTGTTATTTTTGTCGCCTTAAACAAAAAAAACTATAATAATATGAAATCAAAAATTATTGTCCTCGCCTTTGTGATAGCATCTTTGTCATGCTACCTGGTATCTTGTACGCAAGAACCAACCTTAACCGGCAGCCCTGTTTCAACTACACTGAACTTGCCGGCAACTTCTTATACATACAACTCTCCGACCGGTCAATCGGATGATGTAGTTTCTCTCGGAAGAGTTTTGTTTTATGACACCCACTTGTCTGCCAACAATTCGATTTCCTGTGGTTCATGTCACAAACAGTCATTGGCTTTTTCTGATAATACCCCTGTCAGCAAAGGATTCCAAGGGGTAATGGGAACTCGCAATACCCCTCCTATTCAAGATATTGGTACCATGAATACTTTTAGTCCTCCCTCTTTGTTTTGGGATGGAAGACAAAAGTTCCTTATCAATATGGTATTGAAACCTATTGCAAACCATGTCGAGATGGGAATGAGCGATCCTAATGCGCTTGTCAGCAATGTACAAGCTATGCCATATTACAGTGCCTTATTTACAAAGGCTTATGGCAGCAGCACTATTGATGTTAATGGCATTGCCAGAGCTATCAGTGCATTTGCAGGAAGTATTATGTCCACCAATACTAAATTCGATCAGGTTAGTTGTGGTCAGGGGACTTTCACTGCTTTGGAAGCACAGGGACGAGATTTATTCTTTAATAAATTTAATTGTAATGGCTGCCATCAGACACAGACAGTAGTTGGTGGTTATCAGCAAGGAGGAGGCAGCGTTACTGATCCTGGATTTATTAATATCGGATTGGATTTGAATTATACAGATAATGGAAGAGCTTTAATCACTGGAAATTCTGATGATAATGGTAAATTCAAGATTCCAAACCTTAGGAATGTAACTCTTACTGCACCTTATATGCATGATGGTCGCTTTGCAACCTTGGATGCAGTTCTTGAACATTACAGTCATGGTATTGCGAATCATCCAAACCTTGATTCAAGATTAAAAGGAACCAATGGGCTCGCCGTTCAGATGAATATTTCTGACCAAGAAAAGACAGCTATCATTGCTTTCTTAGGAACTTTAACTGATAATACAGTAGTGACGGATCCTAAGTTTTCAAATCCTTTTATAACTCAACAATAATAAATCTTTATGATCAAAAAAATAATCTTGACAACAGGCATTTTTGCCTGTTGTTTTGTAATGTGCTGTGCCCAAGATGAAGATGCTAAACCAAAAATGTTTGATATGTATGTCGGCGTTCAGGCAAATGAATTAATAAATCAAATCATTAACCTGAACAATGGTAGTACCCCTGTCTCTAATCCTTATCTATTGACTTTTTCTATAAATCTAAGTAAGTCAGGTTGGGGTTTGGAAGGTGGCATTGGGAATACTTTATCAAATTCAAAAGATGTGAATGCACCGGTTTTAAACGAAACAGATATTAATAATATTTTTTATCGAATAGGTGCCGGCAGAACTTTAATGGTGAGCAAGAGATTGCAAATCGGGTATTATTTAGACTTTAAGGTAGATCATCAGATTGATAAAACAATTACCGGCACCAATACTGTATTTAGCCTTACTCAAAACGATTCAACGATTGCCTCCTCTACCACCAAAAATGTGGGCATTGGTTTTGGTCCTAAATTTCAATTAGGTTTCTATCTGTCAAAAAAATTAATGCTTGGTACAGAAATATCATATTATTATACCTCATCAAAGGCAAAGCAAAACAGCCTTACAACCGATTATAGAATTGATACCGTTAATGGAAATTCAACTTCTATAATAAACTCTAACTCTGAAACTGATGCAACATCTTTTTCTATAACGTTTCCAACAGCCTTGTTTTTAATTTATAAGTTTTAAACCTCTATCATGAAAAAATCCCATTTCAATTTACTGTGCCTCATCTTCGGGTTTATCTTGTTTTCAATTATAACGCAAGGCTGCAAACAATCAGGATGTACTGATAAAAACGCATTGAATTATAATATTGCGGCAAATGAAGACGACGGGACTTGTATAACCTGCAAGACTACATCAACTTCTACAGGCAGCCCACGAGTCATTGAAATTCAAGACGACAATGGATCAAGTGCTTATTACGGACAATTCGTAGTTATCTGTAATTTTACGGAAACATCACTATCATTTAATTCTCCGAAATGCGGTAATAGTACTTGTAACATGTATCTGAAAATTCAAAACCTTGTTCCGAAAACAGTCGTGTTCTCTCCAGTTTTTGAATTTTTCAATGGATCAGGTTTTGCAGATTCTGTATTTAATAATATTTCCATTCCTCCTAATGCGACTCTTAATATTGGGCTTGTGACATCCTTCCAATCTACAGGAAGCGGAAACTGCGGTACTCCCGATGTTAGCCTGCTTAGTAATCCTAATTTTTCTTATCACTAAAAAAACTCAGGATATTTATTAATTGATCTGTCACTAATAAATATCTCATAAGGTTCAAAACTTTGGTTGCGAACTTTCAAATGAAGTTCTCCTTAGTTTCTCATCTTTACTAATTTATCATAGTTCAGGATCGTGATATTACTTCCTTTAATCTGAATTAATTTTTCATCCTTAAAGTCTGAAAGTGTACGAATGACGGACTCTGTAGCTGTTCCTACAAGGTTTGCAAGATCATCTCTTGATACAATCAAACTGTAATCGTTTTCTCCATTCTTTTTATACTTCTCATACAGCATTACTAAAGATTCTGCAACTCTTTTGCGGACAGAATCATAAGCAAGTTTCAAAAGCCTTTCTTCTTTTTCAATTACCTCATTAGATAATAACTTGATAAATTTATGAGCAACATCGCGGTTATTAAATAGCAATTTAAAAAAGTCTTCCCGAGGAATCAATACTATTTCCGAATCTTCCAATGCCTCTGCTGTTTCAGTATAATGGGTGCCTTCAAGCATAGAATTATAGCCTACAAAATCTCCTTCCTTAAATAAACCAATGGTATATTCCTTGCCTTCAGAATTCGATTTAGATGTCTTCACTTTGCCTTTATTTATGAAGAAAACAAACTTCGGCAAGCCATCCTCATGATACAATTCATCTTTCTTCTTGAATTTCCTGCTTTCTCTGGAAGTAGAAAGATTGCTCAATTCGATCAAGCCGCTGGCTTCATTAAAGAACTCATTCAAGCCTTCTGCATTCTTTGCATATTCGCCTCTTAAAATTTCGCTTTTTCTTAAACGAATTTCAATTGCATTCAAAAGCTCGGTGTCATCAAATGGCTTGGTTAAGTAGTCGTCTGCACCCAGTCCCATTCCTTTTCTATAATCCATTTTCTCTGCTTTAGCGGTAAGAAAAATGAATGGAATGCTTGCTGTTGCCGGGTCTTTACCGAGCATGTGAAGTACGCCATACCCATCAAGTACGGGCATCATTATGTCACAAATAATGATGTCAGGTTTTTTCGTTTGGGCAACCTTCACACCCTCCTTTCCATTGGATGCAGTAAGTACCAAGTACTTTGCTAACTCAAGAATTTCGGAAGTGTTTTCACGCATTTCAAGATTGTCTTCGATCAATAATACTGTTTTACTCATTTTGTTTTATTTTAATTATTTGTTGTTTGGTATTTTTACAATGACTTTTGTTCCTTCATAAAGTTTACTTTTTAAAGATATTTTCCCGTCCATCAGTTCTACATATTTCTTTACAATATTAAGCCCAAGCCCTGTTCCGTCAATGTTCCCGGCATTCTTTGCCCTGAAAAACCGTTGAAACAAATACTGTTGATCTTCGTCTGGAATACCGATGCCATGATCAAGAATCGAGATGATCAGTTCTCCCTTATCCAGATGAGTTTTGAATTCTATTTTCTTCCCTTCACCAGAATATTTTATTGCATTCGATAAAAGATTAATCAAAATATTCTTCAATAATTGTTTATCAATTTTCACTATCACGTCTGCTTTTTCCGCGATATATTCTATTATCTGATCAGTCTTGGCAGTAGTTTTTAGTTCCTCGATAAGCTCTTTCGAAAACTCATCAAGCCTGAATGAAACGGGGTTGTTCGTTATTGCCCCCTCCTCCAATTTTCCCAGCGAAAGAAAATCATTAAGTATTTCTGTCAGATTATTTACAGAAGATTTTATCCTGCTAATATGTTTTTTTCTCTTATCATTTTCTTCGGTAAGTTCATACTTTGCAATCAGGGAAACAGAGGAAAGAATAGTGGCGAGCGGCGTACGGAATTCATGCGAAGCAGTAGTGATGAAGCGCGATTTCAGCTCGTTGAGATTCTGTTCCTTTTCC
>JABDAW010000156.1 GCA_013288905.1 Bacteroidota bacterium
AGGTATTGCCTGTTGTGAATGGGATAAAATGGGATGCGGAGAAAGTGAAGGTGAATATCACCAACAGCCTGTTCAAAATAGTGCTGATGAGGTGTTAGCTGCAATAGAAGAATTAAAACACAGAAATATTGAGGGTTCAGATAAAATTGGTTTTTGGGGAATAAGCCGTGCCGGATGGATTTGTCCATTGGTTATTCAAAAGTATCCTATTGCTTATTGGATTTCAGTAAGCGGGACGGATGATAAAGAGAATTTTGCTTACTTGTTAGAATCAAATTTTAGGGCTTTAGGCAAGAGCGAAGACGAGATAAAAATGTTAGTTGGAGAGTGGTTTAAAGGAGAAGAGATATTTCGCAACGGAGGTTCTGCTGAACAATATCTGGCTGCAACCGAACACCTCCAAAAGGACTCGTTTTGTATTAAGAATTTCGGATATGGAAAAATTAATGCTGAAGAATATAAAAGAAATCAGGAAAATTCAAAGAGTGAAAAACAGCTATATGATAAGGAAACAGGTTTAATGATTTACATTCCGAATTTTAAGGACCTACTTAATAAAATACAATGTCCTGTATTAGCTATTTTTGGAGAGAAAGACTGTAATGTTGACTGGAGAAAAACTTTAGCATTATATAAAGAAACGATTGGTTCGAATAAAGCAACAACCCTTACCATCAAAACATTTCCAGATGGCAATCATGGAATTTTGAAATGTAAAACCGGAGGAATAAATGAAAAATTTACAGAATCGGAAAAACACTTGTATGGGTATTGGCAAGAATGTGATGGATATTACGACACCATGTTAAATTGGCTTACAGATAAAGGGTTTGGTAAAAAAACAGAGTGATCCAAATAGGCACTTACCCCCTATCAAACAGGTCATTTTAAAATTGCAGAATTGCATTGCATGGTATTGTATCGCGTTTGTTTTAAGAATAGAGGGAAACCTTACTACTGCAAATTCCTGATTTAAAGGCTCTAATTAGCATTCGTGATTGTAAGAAACTTGCTAGGGATTTTCCAAATGATAAGTTGAGATTGGTTATTGCTTGGGTAGAAATTCATAAAGATGAACTGATGGCTGATTGGAAATTGGCTGTTACGGGACAAGCTGTTTATTAAATAGATGCTTTAAAATAAATTCTACATGAGAACTATAATATCACTGCAACCGATGGAAGATTACCAGTTATTAGTAAAGTTTGATGACGGAATTGAAAAGAAGGTTGACCTCAAACCTTATATACAACTTCCAGTTTTTTCCATTTTAAAAGACATTAATATTTTTCAGAAAGTAATAAATAAGGGATATTTTATTGAATGGCAAGGTCAGGAAATAGATTTGAGTGCAGATACCTTATGGCATGATGGAAAATAATCAGGACTCCGCTAAAAGCAAAGTCGCTTTATTATTAAATAATTGCTTTCCATTATAATTTATTTCCCAAGTGACAGGAAGCGCTTTCCTTAACATGTGGCTGACTCCACAGTATTTTTCCTGCGAATCATTTACTGCATGAAGTACGAAATCTTTGCTTGATTCATCTCCTGTAAACTCATAAACAACATGAATGGAAACATACTCAATCGGGGGATGTTTACTCAATTCTCCGACCACTTTTATATTCATCTCATGTACTTCTTTATTAGCCTTTCGAAGAATCGAAATAACATCCATGCCGGTACAACCCGACAGGGCAGTCAAAACGAAAGGTTTAGGAATGGGACCATGATCCTCCCCTCCCACTCTTTCCGGTGCATCCATCACGATAGTATGACCATTAACCAATGAATTAAATTGCATTTTTCCCATCCATTGGGTTTCTATTTCATGTTGAGCCATCTTTGTATATATTTACTTATGCAAAATTACGAGAGAATACTATTTTAAAATCTGACAATTGTCATAATAAGATTAATTAATTTAATGATTCTTATCAGGCATAAAAAGAGCCTGCAACTATATTTTTTTCGATGCTAACATTGATGATAATTTTTATGAATGATTAATTGTAAATTTGCCGCCTTCTTTATTTAATAATTCATAATTTATATTCTTGATGATTCCTAAACCTAAGCGTGGCGTGATATTAATGAATCTTGGTTCGCCGGATTCCACTGAAGTCAGAGATGTGCGAAAATACCTGATGGAGTTCCTGATGGATGAACGGGTGATTGATAAACCTTATCTGCTGCGACTGCTGTTGGTAGGTGGAATCATCGTTCCTTTACGAGCCAAAAAGTCGGCAGAGGCATACCAAACGATATGGACTAAAGAAGGTTCGCCCCTGATTGTTCTGACTGCAAAATTGCGTGAAGCGTTACAAAATAATATTGATGAACCTGTCGAAATAGCCATGCGGTACAAGAATCCTTCCATGCTTTCGGCTTATGAAAACCTCTTAAAAAAAGTTCCTGATCTGGAAGAAATAATTGCTGTCCCCTTGTATCCTCATTACGCCATGTCATCTTATGAAACCGCCGTGGAATATGCCAAAGAGGTGCATCAGAAGCAACATTATTCCTTTAAACTAACTTTCATAAAACCTTATTTTGATGAGCCTGATTACATCAATTCTTTAGCCGAAAGTATGAAACCATATTTGCAGGGAGAGTATGATCATATTTTGTTTAGCTATCATGGTCTTCCCGAGCGACATATTATAAAAGGAGACATCACCGGCAGTCATTGTCTGAAGTCTGATAATTGTTGTGAAGTTGCTTCGGTTGCACATTCACAATGTTACAGGCATCAATGCTTAATGACAATGAAATTAGTTACCGAACGATTAAATATTCCAAAAGAAAAGTATAGTTATGCCTTCCAGTCCAGGCTGGGTGGCGATCAATGGCTTCGTCCATATACTGACTTTCGTTTGCATGAATTACCCAAGGAAGGCAAGAAAAAACTGTTGGTTATCTGTCCTGCCTTCATAAGCGATTGCCTTGAAACATTGGAAGAAATAGGCATTCGCGGCAAAGAAACTTTCATGGAAGCCGGTGGCGAATCATTTACTTTTATTCCCTGCATCAACGTGCATCCGCTCTGGGTTAATACCCTCACTAAATGGATTAATAACATCCCAGCAACACATCTTAATTTGTAATTACTAATTCCTAATTAAAGAAATGTATCTCTACATCAAAGCCCTCCACATCATCTTCATTGTTACTTGGTTTAGCGGGATGTTTTATATCGTAAGGCTGTTTATTTATAACACAGAAGCTGGAGAAAAGGAGGAGCAGGAAAAGATAATTCTACGCAAACAATTTTCAATAATGATCAAGAGGCTGTGGCTGGGAATCACTGTCCCTTCGGCTGTTCTGACTCTCATCTTCGGACCTTTGATGTTGTATATGATGGGCAGCATTCCTACTTACATGTGGATAAAAATCGGCTTCGTCATCGGGCTGTATTTATACTTCCTGACCCTTCACCAAATATATCGCCAGCAAATGAAAGGCATCTTCAAATACACATCAAATCAACTCCGCATCTGGAATGAAGTAGCAACCATATTCCTTTTCGCCATCGTCATGGTGGTAGTTGTCAAAGAAAGCATGAGTTTGGTATGGGGATTCATCGGATTGCTGGTCTTTGTCATGCTTCTGATGAGTGGCATAAAAATATATAAATTGCTGCGTTCAAAATAAAAGTTTCTTTTTTAGTTACGAGTTATGAGTTGAACCAAGTTAAGAACCATAATCTTCATCATTGTATTGCAGCACCGCAAACGCGGATGCTATCATACAACGATGAGGAAATTAATTATGAATGATAAATTATGAATGATGAATTTGGTAAATTTTGTACTATTCACTGTTCGTTGTTCACTATTCACTGATAGTGCCAATAGAGACACCTTGCTGGAGGCGGCGACCAACATATTTTTATCCTTCCTGACGAGCAGAAAATTAATTAAAAACAAGAAAGGGAAATCGCCCAGACCTAAACTTTTATGGAAACGCATCGGGACCGGTGGTTTTGATATTAAAATAGTTAACGGCAAGAATTATAACCCCATGAATACCCATTTTATCTTGCTGGAATCTTCCATGAATGCTAAGGTTACCATTGAAAATGGCGAGGTGGTTATAGTACAAGAAAACATGGGACACATAATATTCAAATCGGCAAATGCGAAAGGAAAATTTGCAAAGTTCAGGAAGGTGAAATTTGGTGTGGACTATGATATTTATGCCTACTCGCAGAATGGAAATGATAACTTAAGCGAGCTGTCAGTGAAGCTAACCTTGAAGGGATAGTAAGGTTCAATAAAATCTATTCCCTTAATACTTCGCTTTCACTTCAATAGTCAAACTATCAATCTCATGAAGAGCCTGGTTGATGCCTGTTCTAAAGGGTATCCAATGCTCCTGATCATCACAGGTATATTCATCAATTTGCTTTTTAAGAGCAGCATTTTTTTGCTCTAATCCAGCAATTTCAGCTTTATATTCATCACGAATTTCCTTTCTGATAGTTGCGATTCTGGCATTCATTGTTTCGAAACTCTCTTCATTCTTTTTTAGAACCACACTTGTTTCATTTTTGAACCTCGTTGCATCTGCAATGTATGTATCCTTTTTCAAAGTATCAGGTAATGTTGCTTTATCATCAACTTTACTTTTGGGCTGATTGCATCCCGAAATAATGATGCTGAATGCAACTATTATAAGGGCTAAAAAATGAATCTTCTTTTTCATCCTTTTATCCATTATCTGATCTCTTATAAATCCACATCTATCTTTAGTTTGATAATGTCTTCATCTTTCATCGGCTCACTTGGTTTGGCAGTTCTGATATGCGCATCAAGTTCGTTATCTGGAGGTGCTGATCTAAAGAATTCCTCATCTTCATGGGTATAGCCAATATCTTTTGGAACAATCCCATGATTGGCTTC
>JABDAW010000157.1 GCA_013288905.1 Bacteroidota bacterium
ATGGGGTTGTGCAACAGTCACTTTTGGGAGTAACAATAAAAGGATGATGGAACCAATTAGGAATTACGAATTAGGAAAGTGACCATCATCCTAATTCCTAATTTTTAATTCCTAATTGAACTAAACCAACTCTTCGGAATAACTCTCTATCGGAGGGCAGGCACACACAAAGTTCCTGTCGCCAAAGGCATTGTCCACTCGCCCTACCGGAGTCCAGAATTTATTTTCCTTAATCCAAGGTGCAGGATAGACCGCCTTAGTGCGGGAATAGGAATGTTTCCATTCGTCGGCAGTGGCTTCATTGACCGTATGCGGGGCATTCTTTAATACATTATCAACCTTGTCGGCTTTGCCATCAATGATTTCCTGAATCTCTTTTCGGATGTGAATTAAAGTATCGCAGAACCTGTCTAATTCTTCTTTAGGCTCGCTTTCGGTAGGCTCCACCATCATGGTTCCTGCTACGGGGAATGAAATCGTAGGAGCATGGAAGCCGTAATCCATCAGCCTTTTGGCGATGTCTTCAACTTCCACACCAGATGCCAGTTTGAATTGACGACAATCAAGAATCATCTCATGAGCCACCCTACCATTCTTGCCTTGGTATAATACCGGGTAATGACTTTCCAATTTTGATTTGATATAATTGGCATTTAGAATGGCATATTTGGTAGCCTCTGTACAGCCTTTATTACCAAGCATTTTCATGTAGGCATAAGAAATCAAAAGGATGCTGGCACTGCCCCAGGGAGCCGCCGAAACAGCATGAGTAGAGCCGCCTGTCTTCACCACAGCATGACCCGGAAGGAAAGGAACGAGGTGCTTTGCAACACCAATAGGACCCATGCCAGGACCGCCGCCGCCATGAGGAATGGAGAAGGTTTTATGAAGATTAATATGGCAGACATCAGCCCCAATCATGGAAGGATTCGTCAAGCCGACTTGAGCATTCATGTTGGCACCGTCCATATAAACTTGTCCGCCGTTCTCATGAATGATGTCAGTGATTTCTTTGATGCCTTCTTCAAATACCCCGTGGGTAGAGGGATAGGTAACCATCAGGGCAGCAAGGTTATCTTTGTTGGCGATGGCTTTTTCACGAAGATCATTAATGTCAATATCACCTTCTCCTTCGCATTTCACAACGACTACTTTCATGCCACACATCACGGCTGTAGCGGGATTGGTGCCATGTGCAGATTGTGGAATCAAGACCACATTACGATGATGATCCTTGCGGCTATGATGATAAGCACGGATAACTAATAAGCCAGCATACTCGCCTTGTGCACCGGAATTTGGCTGAAGAGACACGCCTTCAAAGCCTGTTATCTCACATAGAAAACCTTCTAATTCTTTAATGACTTGAAGGTATCCTTTTACCTGATCTGCCGGGGTGAATGGATGAATATAAGAGAACGTTCTCCAGGACAATGGCATCATTTCAGAGGTAGCATTGAGCTTCATGGTGCAGGAGCCAAGAGCTATCATAGAATGATTCAAAGAAAGATCTTTATTCTCTAATTTAGTGATATATCTCAACATCTCTGTCTCTGAATGATGGGTATTAAAGACAGGATGCGTCAGGAATGACGAGGTTCTTTGAAGATGCGATGGAATAACTTGCATCGGATGTTTGATAGTGTAATCCTTTGCGCCCTTTGCATTTGCTAATGCGAAGATGGAAAGAATTACCTTCAAATCTTTCATATTAGTTATCTCATCAATGCTGATGGCAATGCGACCTTCATGGAGATAATTAAAATTAATTCCCTGCTTCAAGGCAAGAGAATTGATGTTTGTTTTCTGATCTTTAGTAACGACAATATTGATGGTATCGAAGTATGCTTTATTCAAGACTTCATAGCCCAGACTCTTCAATGTTGTTGCAAGAATTGTGGTGTTATCATGAATCCTTTTTGCTATTGCCTTCAAACCTTTCGGACCATGATAGACGGCATACATCCCTGCAATAACAGCCAACAGAACCTGCGCTGTACAGATATTTGAAGTGGCTTTATCACGACGAATATGTTGCTCGCGAGTCTGTAAAGCCATGCGCAAAGCACGGTTTCCATGGGCATCTTGAGAAACACCGATGATTCTTCCTGGCATACTTCTTTTGTAATGTTCTTTAGCGGCAAAGAATGCAGCATGTGGACCACCAAAGCCCATCGGCACACCGAAACGCTGGGTATTTCCAAGAACAATATCAGCACCCCATTCGCCCGGAGGAGTCAATAAACAAAGGCTCATCAGGTCAGCCGCAACAGCCACCTGAATACTCAAAGCATGCGCATCTTTTACGAAGGGAGCATAGTTATAAATCTCGCCACTGCTGGCTGGATACTGAACCAATGCACCAAAATATCTGCTGTCAAACTTATGTGAGTGATGATTGCCGATGACCAATTCAATACCCAAAGGATTTGCCCTTGTCTTCAAGACATCTATTGTCTGTGGAAAGCAATCTTCTGATACAAAAAACAGGTTTGCGTCCTTGCCTTCGGTAGATTTATTAGTAGATGTATGATGCATCATGATCATCGCTTCGGAGGCGGCAGTAGCTTCATCAAGCAGCGAAGCATTTGCTATTTCCATGCCAGTCAAATCAATAATCATGGTCTGATAATTCAATAATGCTTCAAGCCTTCCCTGTGCAATCTCGGCTTGATAAGGAGTATAAGCAGTGTACCAGCCCGGGTTTTCAAAGATGTTTCTTTGAATCACGGTAGGCATGATAGTATTGTAATATCCCATGCCGATATAGGAGTTAAACACCTTGTTATTAGCGGCAATGAGCCTTAGCTCATTCAGGAAATCATATTCGCTCAAAGCCTCCGGAAGATTCGTGGGTTTTTTGAGGCGAATAGAAGCGGGAATCGTTTGATCAATCAATTCATCAAGGCTCTTGACGCCGATAGCGGCGAGCATTTCTTTGGTATCTTCATCACTAGGTCCGATGTGGCGGTCTGCAAAGGTATATTCTGACATTATATTACTGTTTTTATTGGGTGCAAATATAGGAAATGGGGAGGAATATACCGGATTAAAATGACAAGGAATAAAGGGATTGAAATTTTATAATTCAATTCTATGGTGTATTAGACCTTGAGGAATAGAACTGATCAGTTTCTTGGTATAATCTGTTTTTGGATGGTTGTAAATAGTGTCGGCATTGCCCGATTCCTCTATCTTTCCTTCGTTCATTACTATCATTCTGTCGCTCATGAATTTCACAACAGAAAGGTCGTGGGAGATAAATATATAGGTGAAGCCGAAGTCTTTTCTTAATTGATTCAAAAGGTTGAGAACCTGTGCCTGGATGGAGACATCTAATGCTGATACCGATTCGTCGCAGATGATGAATCGTGGTTCCAGGGCAAGGGCACGGGCTATGCAAACCCGCTGTCTTTGACCGCCAGAGAATTCATGAGGATAACGATTGTAAAAGTTATGTGGGAGGCTGACTTTGCTTAATAGTTCCATTACTTTTTCCTTCCTGATCTTATCATTATTATGAAGTGCGTGGACTTGCATGGGTTCTAATATCGCATTGCCGATGGTCATGCGTGGATTGAGGGAGGAGTATGGGTCTTGGAAGATTATCTGGATGTCTTTTCTTATGGCTCGTAATTCTTTTGGAGGAAGTTTGAGGAGGTTATTTCCATCGAAGATAATCTCGCCTGAAATGGGTTCTATTAATCTGATGATTGTTCTTCCAAGTGTCGTTTTGCCGCAGCCGGACTCGCCTACCAGACCTAAAGTTTCGCCTGGATAGACTTCAAAGCTGACATCATCAACTGCCTTCTTCCAACCTGTTCTTTGTCCGAAGATGCCTTTGTTAATCGGGAAGTAAGTTTTTAAATTCTTTACAGAAAGGATGGGGGTTTTCTTGTAAAGTTCCACATGTCTTAGGTCGGTTTCTTCTCTTGTAATGACATATTGGGTGACGGCATCATCAACGGATTGTTTGATCTCGTGCATCTCGCCATCTTTGTCTTCAGACATGAAATCATTCATGGTAGGCAGCACTCTCAGGCGTTTATTCAAGGGAGGACGACAGGCAAGCAATCCCTTGGTATATGGATGTTTTGGGTTGGTGAAGATGTCTTCTACATTGCCTTCTTCCACAATCTTTCCTTTATACATTACAACGACTTTATCTGCAAGTTCTGCTATTACTCCGAGATCGTGGGAGATGAAAAGGATACCCATTCCTGTCTCCTTTTGTAAGTCTTTCATGAGATTAAGAATGGTGGCTTGGACGGTAACATCTAATGCTGTGGTGGGTTCATCGGCAATGAGGACGGAGGGATTGCAACTCATCGCCATTGCTATCATCACACGTTGTTTCTGACCGCCGGATATTTGATGGGGATAGGTGTCGAATAATCTTTCGGGATCTGGTAATTGGACCTTCTCAAACAAGGCTAATGTCTTTCTTTTTGCTTCGGATTTACTGATCTTCTGATGGACCAGGATAGCTTCCATTACCTGATTGCCACAGGTGAAGACGGGATTGAGAGAAGTCATGGGTTCCTGGAATATCATGGCTACTTCATTGCCCCTGAAATATCTTATTTCTTTGTCCGAGAGCTTCAATAAATCAACAATGCCTTTGTCTTTGGAATGAAATAATATCTCTCCTGAAATTATTCTTCCGGGATTGGCAATGAGCTTCATTACGGACAAGGAGGTTACTGACTTGCCGGAGCCTGATTCGCCAACTATACCAACGATTTCACCTTCATTCAGGGTGAAAGAAATGTTGTTTACCGCTGTGACTGTTTCTTCTTCAGTCTTGAATTCTGTGACGAGGTTTTTTATTTCTAAGAGGAGATTATTCAT
>JABDAW010000158.1 GCA_013288905.1 Bacteroidota bacterium
AAGGAAATCTCAAGAAACTACCAGCATTTTGAAGTTATTGAAGATGTTGAAATGCCCGATGATCTGGTTAGTCTTGCTGATGTTGAGCGGATTTTCACTAATATTATCCGTAAGTTTTCTGACGTTCAGGAGAGGGTTGATTTAGGCACCAAATGGGCGGGAGGCGTGATGATATTGAAACCTGCAGATTCAAATTTAAAACCTAAGGAAGTGCCTATTGATATTTTCTTTAACAAGATTGTGATGCTTCGCGACAGGCTTAGAGTTCTTGAACAAAGAATCAATTCCAATGATAAATTATCAGAGGAAGAAAAGATGAATATGCAGCAATATGTTACCCGTTGTTATGGAAGCCTGACCACCTTCAATGTCCTCTTCAAAAATAATGAAGATCATTTTGTGGGTGATAAGGGAACTAATAAAGATTAATTATAAAACCTATAAACCGCAAAAGGCTTTAGATAATAAAGCTGTTCAATATGGGCATAATTGCTTGTCAAAATTTTATTAATCTTCTCATTTCGTTCCTCCCACTTTAAGCCGGTCTGGTAATAGATCAGTTCTTTATTCCCTTTTGTTTTTGCAATTGAATTTATCGAATCCTGATTATAGGTATAATAAATATGTTCGTTACTATTTAATTCTTCAGTATGATTAGACATCCTGAAATAGTTCCGATTATTATAATAAGTGAAGGCAAGATAATCAGCAAAAGGATTAATAACAACTGCTGTTTCAGGGTTTTTGACTTTCTTAATAACTCTTGTAACTTCTCTGATATGATTTTTTTTGGTAGGGTTAATATCAATTGTAACAACCATAACAATGATCAAGGAAGCCATAAAACAATATTGAATAACATTCATTTTTTTGAAGGTATAACTAAGGGCTAAGCCTGTAGTAAGATAAAATGCCGGTGAAATAAAAATCATATTCCTCGCCTGGAATATTGGCAACCAAAATGAAAATAAAAAAATGCTCATATAGGGGATGAAAAACCATAAAGGAATGAGCTTCCATGCCGTTCTGATAACGCTGTCTTCGCTTCTGTCTTTGAATGCAAAAAGGAGATAAGCCAGCACAAGGATGGCAAGAAATATAATTGCTATCAATGATTTATTACAGATGTTAGTAAAGCCGTCAATAAAGAAATCGAAAGTGGGCTTAAACAGCCATGAGCCGTGGCTTTTAATAAAGAAAATTCTCTTTGCCATCATCCAAATACCCGGAATAAAAAGTAGCAATAAGATCAGATTATTCCTCAAGACAGCTACTAAAACCTTGTCTTGATTTCGTGTGATTATTGTAAGAAAAAACAATTGCGTAATGAGTATTGTTATCCCATAAAAATGAGAGTAAACCAAGAGAAAATTTACGATTAATAAAAAATAAAAAGTGGGCTTGCTGCCAGGAGATTTGAGGATTCCAAGATACAGATACATGGAAAATGTGGCAAGAAAAGTAAGCAAAGAATATACGCTTGCCTCTTCTGAAATTAAGTATCCCATCGTGCAGGCAGAGAATGCCAAAGCACTGAATAATCCTACCTGAAAGGTAATATATTTTCTTCCGATCTGATAAATTAAAACCGAAGTCAATGATGCGAAGATGACCGATGGGAGCCTGATCCAGCCTTCTTGTATTCCATTCAATAGAGTCCAGAATTTCATGAAGAAAATATAAAGTGGAGGATTATTAAGAGAGGATGTTGCAGACATTAACTTTGAAACCGGCATGTCTGAATAAAACAAATCAAACGCCTCTATACCACTAAGTCCATTGATCCGGATATTAAATATTCTCAAGCCTAAATTCAAGAGAAAAAGAAGTATCGGCAGGATGTATATCTTCAGTGTTAAATATTTTTCCTCTGTTTGTTTAGTCATAAATTAAGGTGTTCGTTTTGATAAATAAGTCTTTTGAAAATGGAATATAATAACTTAAACTTTCTTGAAAATATCATGGGCATTAGCCTGACCTGTAGGGGTAATAATTACATCGCTGATGCATACATGAGGAGGACGAGAAGCCACGAAGTACGCAGTATCCGCAATATCTTCAGCCATCAATGCATCAATATTCTGATAAGGAACTTTTGCTCTTTCTGCATCGCCTTTGAATCGCACTAATGAAAACTCTGTCTCTGCAAGACCCGGACAAATCGAACTTACTTTGATGTTGTGGGGCAACAAATCTATGCGCATAGATTTTGTCAAAGCATCAACAGCAAATTTGGTGGCACAATAGATATTTCCCTTCAGATAAGCCTCCTTTCCAGCCACCGAACCGATATTAATTATGTGCCCCGAATTCCGCTCCACCATGCCCGGCATAATAGCTCGTGAAATATAAAGCAGCCCCTTGATATTGGTATCAATCATGGTTTCCCAATCATCAATATCGCCTTCCTGAATCGTCGAAAGCCCCACCGCAAGACCGGCATTATTGATCAGGATATCAATCCTTTTCCATGCATGAGGAATGGCATCCAAAGTATCTTTCACCTCTGCCCTTTTCCTGACATCAAAACACAGCGAAAGGACATTCACTTCATAAGTATTCTTAATCAATTCCTCCAGTTCATCAAGACGTTCCTTCCTGCGCCCGGTAATGATTACATTATAATTATGCTCGGCAAATTTGATTGCCATAGCCCTGCCAAAACCCGCAGTAGCTCCAGTTATTAAAACAATTTTTCGTTCCATGAAATTCAATTATTATTTGAACGTGCAAAGATAAAAAAGAGGGGGACTAATATCAATAAAGATAATTAGCAAGAGACAAATAATAATGTATGGAATCTTGATAATAATAATCATCGTCGTGTTGCAGCACCGCAAAAGCGGCTGCTATCACACTACGATGAAAGAAAAATTATTCCACATCAGTACATATCGGTTCGCACCATTTACTCATGCCGCTTTTGCTGGTGCTGGAACGTTTTCGGAAGTAGGTTTGTACCCCTGTTTTCAAGCCTTTCAAGATGATGGAGTTCTTGCTGACACTGTCAACGTTGACCCATATTATTACACCATTCTCCTTGTATCCATATTGAAATTCATAAGTCCCAAGCACCCGTTTTCCATCTTCTTTTACTGCTGCCGAAATGAGTTTTATAATACCTGTACCAAATCCTTTTTGATACTTTAAATCAATGATTTTTCTGGTATAAAATGCAATCACCACGCACAAGGCAGCTTCAATTATGGAAACCGCCTTTTCCTGGTCATTATATGCCAGTTCATTTAAATAATTCATGAACAGATTCAATGATTTCTGCACCTCTCCTTTTGCATAAGCGACATCGGCAACAGATGCCAGACCTTTCATCTGATCTTTAAGTGCTTTAGCCAATGCCTCATTCCTCTCATCCCACAAATCAAGACCATCAAAGGCATCAGTGAAATACCCGCTCAAATTTGCTACCTGCACAGCATGCATATTAATAGACTTATCTTTATACAAAACAATTTTTCGCGACATACCAAGTTTGCCTCTGATGGTTTGTATTACTAAGGCTTCCAAAATAATCATCCTGATTTCTTTTTCCGGTAGTTTTTTATTCATTTCATTTTACTTTTAATGACTGTCGGTTTGTATATACCTCAAATTGTTTTACAATATAAAAACTGTGAAGGCTTGTCATTCCGACGAAGGAGGAATCCTATCCATATTTCAATAGGATTCCTCCTTCGTCGGAATGACAAGCCGCAACTTGGTTTATATAACCCGACCGTCGTTTTACTTTTAATTCTTTTAATGTTACAGAGCTTTCGTTTTCCTCAATAATAGCTTCATTCAAGGCAATACGATGTATCAACAATCGTGCCCCATATTCTTGCAACCGTGTTCAGCATTCATTTAATCATGTTTTGCATTCATGAAATCAACTTTGGCATTCATGTAATCATGTTTGGCATTCATTTAAACATACTTGATATTCACATAGACTTGTTTGTCATTCAAGCAAGCGTGTTTGTCATTCATGTAATCATGTTTGGCATTCATGTAATCGTTCGGAACATCACTGTAACCATTCGGAACATCGCTGTAACCATTCGGAACATCAATGTAATCGTTCGGAACATCGCTGTAACCATTCGGAACATTAATGTAATCGTTCGGAACATCACTGCAACCATTCGGAACATTAATGTAATCGTTCGGAACATCACTGCATCCATTCGGAACATCAATGTAACCATTCGGAACATCACTGTAACCATTCGGAACATTAATGTAATCGTTCGGAACATCACTGTAACCATTCGGAACATTAATGTAAGCATTCGGAACATACATTTCACTTTACATCGAATTGAAGTACGCTAAAACAGTCATTAAACATGTAAACACAGTGTATGAACTTGAATAAACAGTTTCAATAATTGAATACATCATCATCGAATACGTTTGCATGACACTCCTTTCAATGAATACCCTACTCTTATTCGCAGACATCAACACCCATTCACCTTTTCCAATCATGCTATTCATCAGTATTAGTATAATGTAATCGAACTTGCTTGTTGGGTTTATTTTTGATGATAGAATTTGTGAATGATTTAATTGCTAATTTTGTGGAATGAATTCAAATCAGATTCTTCCAATTAATTTTAAAGCAAAGCTTTTTATTCAACTCTTCATTGGGTTTATAATTGCTACTATAATTGGTACAATGACTGTCTTTTCAGGAGCATTTATAATCGCTAAATCTTTAGGGTTAGAGTTCAAGATTCATTATAATGGATTTTC
>JABDAW010000159.1 GCA_013288905.1 Bacteroidota bacterium
CGCAAAAAGACCAATAGGATAAACACTTTTTTTGTATTCATCATGGTGTCCGTTTTGCTATGCTTTGTGGCAAATTATACACAGTTTAAATTTATGAACATCTTTTATCCGCAAGGGAGGTATGCACTCTTGTATTTTATTCTTTTCGCGCTGCTTATCATCTTCCTTTTTGAACAATTATATTTACAGATAGGAATGAAAGTGGCAAAGGTTTTTATGCTTATTATTTCCTGTTTTGTCATCAACTTTCTTTATGCTTTTAATTTTAATCATGTTCATGACTGGCATAACGAAAATGATACTAAGGACATGATAGATTATTTTATCAAGAACAAAGAAAGTCTTCTTGAAGGAAAAGAAAACCTTAACATAGGAGTGCGGTTTCAATTTGGTGTGGATGCTAATTTTTACAGAGTCATCCATCATCTCAACTGGCTTAATTATATGGATACAAGGACTGTTTTGAATCCTTTGAATGACTATTATTATGTCAACCAGGAAGATACTCTTCTATTCAAAAAGATTCCAAACCAGGTCTTGAAAATCTATCCTGAAAGTAAAACCATTTTATTAAAAAACACCACAAAATGGAAGCATAAAGTTCTCTGTTCTTTGAAGAATAATTTCGATGATGAGAAAATAAATACGCATGTTACCCTCTCTCATGAGCAATTTTACAGTGGCAATTATAGCTCAAAGCTTACAAATAAGATTAGTTTCACTCCTCTCCTGATGGATACTGTTGATGATGAATTTTTAAAATATAAGTTGGTTAAACTGACCGTCAAAGGGATGGTTTATGCTAATAGTCTAAACACCGATGCTACTATTGTGGTATGTCATCAGCGTAATTCTGAAACCTTGAATTACTATTCACAGAGCATTCAAGAGCTTCTTTATAAACCAAAAGTGTGGACTCCCTTTTACTTTACTGTCATTGTTCCGGATGATGTCAGAAAGGGTGAGACTATTGCTAGTTATTGCTGGAATATCGGGCATCACGACATCTATATTGATGATTTGGAAATGGTGATTACCGGCTGTGAAAAGGAATGAAGAAATACTTATAAACTAAGTTTACAGGTGCAACTATAGACTTCTAATTGTCAAAAACAATTTAAGTTCGAATGCAGATGTAAAATCCCTAACTAAGTTTTGATAATGCTTTTCTCAAGCTGATGAAGGCATCTTCAATCTCAGCCATAGTGCAGGTTCCGACTGAAATCCGATACCAAGTCGAATCTTCAGAGGCACCGAAAGCATAGAATGGGACAATACCCAATTTTGCTTCATTCAAAAGATAAGATGTAACTTCTTTGGTATTATGCAAAACCTTGCCATCTTCTGTTTTCTTGCCAATAAGATCGAATTGAACAGTCAGGTAAATAGCGGCTTGTGGCTCAATAGCATGGACTTTAAAACCATCATTTTTCATTGCCATAAAACCGGTATGCAATGCTTCCAAACGCATGTCAATATTTTCTTTGAAATTATGAATAAAAGAATCCATTGCAGGTTTATTAACAAGATATTTTGCACAGGCTTCTTGCTCGGCTTTAGGTGCCCAAGAACCAACATGAGAGAGTATCGCTTTCATCTTATCAATAATTTTTTGAGGACCAAAACCCCATCCCACCCTGATGCCAGTTGCTGCCAAAGATTTTGAAACTCCATCAATGAAGATGGTATAATCTCTCATTTCAGGACGAATAGAAACAGGATTATAATGATGTGTAGATCCAAAAGTCAAGACCCAATAAATCTGATCATACATCAGATAAAGAGGTTTCTGATTCGGACCGCGACGATGATTTTCTTCTAATATCAAATCACAAATCTTTTCCAAACCATCACGTGTAAAGACCGTACCGGTAGGGTTTAGCGGAGAACACAATGCCAATAAATTTGCATCTTTGATAAACGGTTTTATCTCATCAGCATTAGGCATAAAATTATTTTCCGCGTGAGTTTCTATAGGGATCGGTTTGCCTTTTACGATATGCACATAGTGATTATTATTCCAGGAAGGAACCGGAAAAATTACTCCGTCTCCTTCATCAAGGAGCGTGGTGTAAGTGGCGTAAATCAAGGGACGCGCACCACAG
This sequence comes from Bacteroidota bacterium, assembly GCA_013288905.1. Classification (GTDB taxonomy): domain Bacteria; phylum Bacteroidota; class Bacteroidia; order AKYH767-A; family JABDAW01; genus JABDAW01. Next base: position 2,106 of record JABDAW010000159.1, read on the forward strand.
GCAATCAATATTTCATCCGGATTATATTCCAGACTTTCGTTATCTTTTAAATAACTGGAAACTGCCTTCCTTAATTCAAGTATGCCATTTGCAGCAGGATAATTGGTATGCCCTGCCAGGTAAGCGTTAATGATTTCATCCCTCAATTCCATGGGAATCGGGAATATCTCAGGATTGAAATCGCCGATGGTAAGATTTACAATTTTCTCTCCGGCTTTAATCTTATCGCCGATTTCCATTGCTATCTTAATAATTTCGGAACCTATCAAATGTTCCGCCATATCTGAAATAATGAGATTCGGCTCTTGGTTTACTGATGTTGTTATCATAATAATTTTTTTATCGGCTGCAAATGTATAACTTGTATCTGATATAAAAAAAGACAATTCTTATACGCCCCTTTTTTACTTTTAGTATATTAATATTAGTTAATTATAGTTTCCTGAATAATCAAAAAGCCTTCCAGTTTCCTGAAAGGCTTTTATCACTATATAAACTAAAAAATTACATTTTCTTTTCTTTAATTCTGGCAGATTTACCGCTCTTTTCACGAAGATAAAAGATACGTGCTCTTCTCACCACTCCAATTTTATTCAGCACTATTTTATCAATTTGCGGAGAAAAAAGCGGAAAAATACGTTCCACACCAATACCATTGGAAATTTTTCTTACCGTAAATGTTTTTGTCGTTCCAGTCCCTTTTCTTTGAAGCACTACTCCTTGAAATTGCTGAATCCTTTCTTTCACACCTTCCTTGATTTTATAGGAAACCGTTACTGTATCGCCCGCCTTGAAATTCGGGAGTTCTCTGGTAGGAGTTAAAGTGTCCTGCACATATTTTACTAAATCCATTTTATTATATATTATTTATCTACGTTTAAATTTTGAGGGCGCAATATTACAAAATTAATTTGAAATGCCAAATCAATTAGGAATTAGGAGTGTCCAAACTTCCTAATTCCTAATTGATGTTTAGCTCATCGGATCACACTTGAAAGGAGCAGAATCATTACCTTTTCCGAAGGTGTTATAAGGAGTTAAAATGATCCATAATGGCACATTCTGATAAGCGGCTGGCAATAAAAACAAGACATGCTTGCCGGTTTCTTTGATAAAATCAACATCTATATATTGTGTTGGATCATCCGGCGCGCCTTTGGTGATTCTTGCTTTCAGGTACTTACGATTCTTGTCGGTGTTACAAATCGCATCCACCGAATGCGCAGGATCACCATGCGAGGCATGACAATTTGTTGGCGACAAACAAATCGTAGCCTTTTCATCTTCCTTTGAAAGCACAACGCCAAGACCTTCGCGAGCCGCATCGGTAGGAACATTAGCTTCGATAACGCCGATCGCTACTTTATAACCTTTTATCCCATCATCATCCGAAGTACCCACATCAGTTACCGCCTCCTTAACATCATCTTCCAAGTTTTCCTTGGTTTCAATTTTCGTTTCCAGGTCATCCCCGAAAGTCTTCAAAATTACCCCGGCATCATGAACAGGCGTGATACTCGAGAGAATCATTTTCCCCGCAACTTTTAAAATTTGATCTTTGTGTTCCTTAGCTGACTCACTATAGTCCAGCCCATTAATTGTGCGATCTTTACTCATTTTGTTTAAATTATTTAATTTTACGTTTAACTACTTGATTTATATACTATTTTACTAATTCTACCAGGACTTATTTTGGTTTTTGCTGCAACAATTTTGGATTTTGTTGCAACAATATTACTTTTTGTTGAACTCATTTTAGTTTTTGTTCCCACAATTTTGAGTTTAAGAACACTTATTTGGGATTTTGTTCCACTCATTTTTGTTTTTGTTCCACAAATTTTGCCTGTTTGTGCAGATAAAATTCTGATAACAACACTCAAAATCGTGTTGTTACTTTTTTTCTAAACTTTTAAAGAACGTTTACTTTTTACTTTTTGGGAATTTTGCCCTCCATCGCGCCGGATAATTTTTCTTCGGAAGGCAGTAGAGTGGAATCTGCGAATTCAAGTTTCCTACTCTTCTCTGATTGTTATCGGGGGCAAAAATATAAAAATTTGGGGAATGCAAGGAATATTTTTTACATATCCATACTCAAGGCATAAAGAATATAAATAACAAATCCTCCGCCAATTATTCCTAATAACATTCCTGTAATGGCATATCCCTCACCCTTATATTTCGAATTATTATCTTCAATTTGAGATAAACCAATTAAACTAACAATTAACCCTGCAATACATGAGGCTAAACATATTAAAAGAATTATCGGAAGAATAATATCTGCAAAAAATATTGTTAAATCTAATAATAAAGATATTAAAGCATAGCCAATAATTAGAAAGATAATTGCTATTCCAAAGAATGAAAGATAAAATCCCACAATTGCATTAGGATTCATTATAAGATTTTCATAAGGAATTTGAACAGACGGATAATGCCTTTCCAAAGAATCATTTCCTTGGATAATAGGAACTGATTGATTGATGAATGGAACCACATTACCAACAGAAGCAATCAATTTATCATCCTCTTTATTGGGAATAAAAGTATTTGAAATGAAGATTGAATCCTTCTTTGGAATAATTGTTTGT
>JABDAW010000160.1 GCA_013288905.1 Bacteroidota bacterium
GTGATAATAATTTGTTGGGATGAAATATGAATTAAGCTTCATAAAATAAAACTCACATTATACCATTTTCTTTCATCGTCGTGTGACTGCGACCCCTTGGGAGCAGCAACACGATGATGAAGATTATTATTATTTAATAGCTTCCGCTTCTTTTGCGAAGGAACCATTCGGCGGTGACCAGGGACAGAAGGAGGAAGAATACCCATTTGAGATTGATTAAATCTTTGAGTTGTTTATGCTCGTAGGAGACTGATTTGATGTTGTCTAAGGTGTGGATGAGCTTGGTTAATTCGCTCATTTGGCGGGGATAGACCATCGCGCCGCCGTGGTTCTTGGCGAGGGTGTAGAGGAGGGAATGATTGGCGATGGTTTCATTGCTCTCGACTTGCAGGGCACTAACGCTGAAGGCGCCGGTGGCGGTGAGGGTGTGGTCGCCTACCTTGACGGAGGCATTGTAGGTGTAATCGCCGACGGGCAGGTAGCCGGCTTTGAGGGTGTATGCCTTGTCGGTCTTGCTGAAATTGAAGGGGAAACTTTTCTTGTCTTTGTTGATGATTTCGAGGTGGACTTCGGGGGTGTTTATCAGCTCGTAACTGTCATTGTACACCTCGGCATCGAACTGGAGAACTTCGTTTTCGGAGAAGGAATGTTTGGCATTGACCTTGAACTTGCTTTTGGTGTCATGGACGATGAGATATTGAACTGTCTTGGTGATGATTTCGTCGAAGGATTCGTGGTTTTGATTGAGCATGTAATCGTTCAAACGCCACTTCCACAAGCCTTCTCCGGCAAGGACGCAGAGTTTGTTTTCGCCGTCTTGTTTGAAGTACAGCATCGGGTAATCGGTCTTGACACTGCCTATCTGTTGCTTGAGCATGGGGTAGGTATTGGTCATGATTTTGTAGGCACCAAAGGGCGCAACCAAGGGAGGGAATTTATCGAGATCCTTGAGGGTTTGATCATTCAAAGTGAAGAGGGAAAAGTCCTTGACAAAGGTGGGGAGGACATCATTGGTTTTGCCTTTGCTGTCGAGGATCATCAAGCCAAGATTGAGGTCGTTGAACAAGCCTATCGAAGACTCCGAACCGAGGATATACCAGGCAGGGATATGGCGGTTTTTAATCAGGGTAAGGAGGTTATTGGCAGGGTTGGTATTGGCAGGCAATTGATGAAGGATAACCATGTCGTAGGTGTTGAGATTGCCATCGAATTTATCAATCATGACGGTCTTTACTTCGTAGTTATCACTGCTCTCGACGCTTTGTTTGATGGCAGCTAAATCAGGGTGAGGAGCGGCTGCAACCAGGAGAATCTTTTGTTTGTTTTCAAGGACTTCGATGAATAAATCTTTCTCGTTGTTGGTTGTGGTAATCTCGCCATCCACAGGGGAAAGCTTGACTTTGTAATGATGGATTCCTTTGGTCTTGGCATCCAAAATAACTTGCACAGAGGTATGGAAATTATTAGTGGCAATATCAACTTGTTTCTTGAATAAAACGGTGCTGTCTTTGGAGACCGTTAATTGAGTTGAAGAGCCACCTAATTCGCGGGCATCAATGTTTACCTGGAGAGGGAAACTATTGCCGAGATAGACGACTTTATTGAAGTTGATGGAGGAAAGAATCAAATCTTTATGGACGGTGGTATCGCCCAAAGCTATTGTATATACAGAGGTTTTGAGGCTCTTGCTGGAGTATATCGGATTGGAGCCTTCATTGAATAAACCATCGGTGGCGAGGATGACGGCTCCTACATTTCGACCGTTGTATTTGTTATTTACTTCTTCGAATAATTGGGATATATTTGTTTGAAGATCGGTGTAGGTGTAATCAATTCCTTCCTTCACACCATCACCAAAGGAGAGTTGCTTGACATCATAATCTTTCTGCAAATCTTTTATGAGATTATTCATTGCATCGGGATAGTCTTTGCGGTAATAGGCACTGTCTTTTCCGATCAGGATACTCTTTGAATTGTCTTGTGCAACGATTACTATGGGCTTCTCTACTTCATGGAAGATGGTCTTTATCATTGGAGATAAAAGCAGGAATGCAAGCAAGGAAACTACCACGAATCGGAAGACCGTCATAGTGACTTTTATCCATCTATGAAGCTGTTCTAATGTGTGGTCTTTGTAGTATAAAGCGAAGGCATAGACCGCGCCTAAAGACAGACATAAGATTATGTACCAAGGAGATAATTCGGTTACTAAGGAGAAATTCATATTAATAGGAACGCTGATAAAAATGATTGTTTATGACAAGATATGATTTTTTGTGGGATTGGAACGCAGATAAAGATGATTGTTTATGACAAGATATGATTTTTTCATTCGATTAATTAAGATATTTTTTATTTGAAAAAACCTTTCTTTTGAACTCAGCTTTCTTGCCAAAGTTTAGGAGAAGCCCCACTTCTATATCTGTTGCTTTTAAATAATTTACTAATTGAGTTTCGTGAATTTCTATTATTATTTCCGCAGCTTTTAATTCTATAATAACGCAGTCATTAACGATAATATCAGCATAATATTCGCCGACTTCATTTCCTTCATAATATACTTTTATTTCCTTTTGTCGAATTGGATATAATCCCATTTCATTTAATTCAATAAACATTGATTTCTCATAAACCTTTTCTAAGAATCCATAACCCAGGGAATTATAAACTTTATAATATGCCTTAATTATCTTTTCTGTAATCTCCGAATGCTTAAAATTATCCTGTACATTCATCTTTTATCATATCTAATAGATCATATCTTTTCATAAGCAATCATTTTTATCTGCGTTCCTATATTTAAGTAAGCATACCGCCATCAACATTTATTACTTGCCCTGTTATGTATGAGGATAAATCGGAGGCAAGAAACAGGCAGAGATTCGCAACGTCTTCCGGTGTGCCGCCTCGTTTTAGAGGGATGGCATCTCTCCAACCTTGGACGGTTGCAGGGTCTAATACGGCGGTCATTTCTGTTTCGATGAAGCCTGGGGCTACCGCATTACATCTTATATTTCTTGAGCCTAATTCCAAGGCAACTGACTTGGAGAAGCCGATGATTCCGGCTTTGGAGGCAGCATAATTTGCTTGACCTGCATTGCCTTTGATGCCCACTACTGATGACATATTGATGATAGAGCCGCTTCTTTGCTTCAGCATGGGACGTTGGATGGCTTTGGTGAGATTGAAGACAGATTTTAGATTGGCATTTATTACTGCATCAAATTGTTCTTCACTCATGCGCATTAATAAGCCATCTTTGGTGATACCAGCGTTATTAACCAAGATGTTTATTGTACCGAAGTCAGCTACTACTGCATTAACCAATTCTTCGGCAGCTTTAAAATCTGATGCATCAGAGCGGTATCCTTTTGCTTTGATACCAAAGGCTTCTAATTCTTTTTCTAATGCTATTCCCTGCTCTACTGATGATAGATAAGTGAAGGCTACATTAGCTCCTTCCTCGGCGAATTTTAAAGCTATACCTCTTCCAATTCCTTTCGAGGCACCTGTAATTAGGGCGACTTTATCTTTTAATAAATTCATGGTTATTTACTTGTTTATTTGAGGGGGCAAAGATAAGTAACCAATTGACAATTGAGAATGGGTAATTGCCTTAAGATTGTAGCGGTCAAATCATAATTTTAAGATTCCACACTTAAAGTAACCTTCGGAATTAAATATTCCAATAGCTATACACCAACCTTAGGCTGAACGAATTCCAAGACAGAATTAATGATATAATCCAATTGTTCTTCATCCATTTCTGTATGAATAGGCAAGGATAAAACTGTCTTGCAAAGCTGCTCTGTTACTGGGAAATCACCTTCTTTATATCTTGGATCTATGTATGCTTTCTGAATATGTAATGGAAGGGGATAATAGATCATCGCAGGAATGCCTTTACCAGCAAGATGCTTTCGCAAATCATCCCTGTCGCAACTCAATATCTGTAAGGTGTATTGATGATAAACGTGCGTACTAAAATTGCTGACCTCTGGTGTAATTACTGAAGAATACTGACCGAAGGCTTTGTCATAATAAGCAGCAACTTTCTGTCTGGCGGCAGCATATTCATTCAAGTGCTTCAACTTAATCCTAAGGATGGCTGCCTGAATGCTGTCGAGGCGGGAATTAACTCCAATTTCATCATGATAATATTGAATGCTTTGTCCGTGATTACCTATCATGCGAATCTTTTTTGCCAATTCATCATCATTGGTAAAGATAGCCCCTCCATCACCATAAGCGCCAAGATTTTTGGAAGGAAAGAAGGACGTACAGCCAATAGTACCAATGGTTCCGGCTTTCTTAACAGATTTATTTTTGAAGGTATATTCCGCACCAATAGCTTGTGCCACATCTTCTATCACATAAAGATTATGACGCCTGGCAATATCCATAACAGCTTCCATATCTACACATTGTCCGAACAGATGCACCGGAACAATTGCAACCGTTCTATCAGTAATAGCAGCTTCCAATGCATGAGGATTGATAGAGAAATTATCTTTAAAAACATCTACCAACACAGGTTTCAGCTTTAATAAACCAATGACTTCAGCAGTGGCAGCATAAGTAAAGTCGGCAGTGATAACTTCATCACCTGGCTGA
>JABDAW010000161.1 GCA_013288905.1 Bacteroidota bacterium
CCTAAACAAATTTCACAAATATCATATTTTAATTCTTTATGGTCAAGTAAAAATCCTGTACCAATAAAGATAGCTGCCCATAATGCAAGTGATACTTTCCATTCTATATCACGACGTTTATCGAATCCTTTTTGTTGAATATCTGCAAGTTTAATTAATGCTTCAAATTTTTCTTTATCTTCCATCATTGTATTATTATTAAAGTGAGCCGCAAAACTACTAAGATTATCTTAAATGCAAATTACCTAAGGAGAAAAGTATAAACTAACTTTACCAAAGTTTTGAACTTTGATAAAGTTGGTATTCTCTCTATTTTCCCCTCAACCGCCTCAATCCCCTCTCTCCACGCCACTTTCCACACTCCCACCAACCCTTGTTATTAAAGAAAAAAGCATCGCGGCTTTCGGTAATGACCTGCTTACTGTAGATAATTACTTACTTACCGTGGTAAATGTCTTCCTTGCCTTAGCAAATATGTTCCTTGCCTTAGCAAGTATACCTGCTTGCCTTAGCAAGTAACCCTACTTGCCTTAGCAAGTATACCTACTTACCTTAGCAAATGTCTTATTTGCCTTAGCAAATGTCTTACTTGCCTTAGCAAGTATACCTACTTGCCTTAGTAAGCAGTACAATTACTTGAGTAAGCAACTCATTATGCTCTGTACATGCCATATTTACTATAGATAATGCCTTTTGTTGCTGATATAATATCCTAAAGGCATGAGGTATTAGGATATTTTCTAACGCTAAGATGCTAAAGTCTAACGCAAAGGTTGCAATGTCTTAGCGTACTTTGTGATAGTCCTTTGCAAATTGCCGTTAATGGTGATTTAATACTATTTTATGTTAGCTTACGTTCTTTCCTCGTCTTGTGATTGCGACTTTTTTAAGGCGCAACAACAAGACGATGAAGAGAGTTATGAGTTATAAATTATGAGTTATGAGTCGTGTGCAGAAACTCATAACTCATAACTCATACTTTATAACTCATAACTCTTTTTCTATCTTTGCGCCATGAATCAACCAAGATACCCGTTAAAAGCCGGTGAGAAGTTAACCACTTATGAGTTTTTGAGTGAAGGTCCAAAAGGGAAAATAGTTAAGCTAATTCAGTTTACCAAGACTAATGATCAGGATGTTTATAATCTTGCATTCGGAGATCAGGATGGGAAAACCGGAAAGATTGATGATATGGTTATTTCAAATAATGATGATAGCGAAATGGTGTTGGCTACTGTTGTTTCGGCTGTCTATGCCTTCACTGATGTGGTTCCTGAAGCTTGGATTTATGCTACCGGAAGTACAAAGGCAAGAACCCGGCTTTATCGAATGGGAATATCAAAATATATGGAAGAAGTAGAAAATGATTTTGAAATATTCGGTCAGGAAGGAAATGCATGGGAGAACTTTTTGAAGGATAAGGAATATGATGCTTTTTTGATTAGAAGAAAAATTTCGTAATTTTGCATCATGAAGAAAATAGATGAATTGAATAAAAGAAAAGTGCCTATTGTGAGAATAGACAAGTCATTGAATAAATATGATGATGTTGTTTTGTTTCCCGAAAAGGTAGAGGAAGCCAATAAAATGTTACGAAAGATTGGCTTACCCAAGGTAACAAAATCTAAGTAAGGTAATCTCGATAGAAAGGGTTTAAAATTTAAGGTCTAAAGTTTAAGGTTACGACTTTTTTCTTTCATAGTCTTGTGATTGCGACTTTTTTGAGGCGCAACAACAAGACGAGGAAACCAATTAGGAATTAAAAATTAGGAATTAGTAAGGTGCCTTTCCTAATTCCTAATTTTTAATTCCTAATTATTTTTTAAGCACTCGAATCAATTCCGTGAGCATATCATCATTGAAATCTAAGTGAGTTACGAAACGAATAGTTTGCTTTGCGGTGGCTGCGGCTTTAATATTATTGGCAGCTAATTTTGTTAAGAATTCGTCATTGGTAATACTCGGAATCAACCGGAAAATAAGGATGTTGGTATCCACCGGCATGATGCTTTCTACAAAAGATAATTGCTTCAATGCAGCTTCAATTTGTTTGGCTCTTTTATGATCTTCTTTTAATCTTGTAATGTTATTATCCAAGGCATAGATGCCCGCAGCAGCCATGAATCCGGCTTGTCGCATACCACCGCCAAATACTTTACGGATACGTTTTGCCTTCTGAATATTTTCTTTGGAAGCTAATAAAACAGAGCCGACAGGGGCACCTAATCCCTTGGAAAGACAGACAGAAATCGTATCAAATAGCTGCCCTAAATCCTTAGGACTGTCGCCGGTTTCGGTCAAGGCATTAAATATTCTTGCGCCATCAAGATGGAACTTTAAGCAATTATTTCTTACTACCTGGTGGATGTCAGAAATCTGTTTCAGAGAATAATAACTACCCCCTCCCCTGTTGCTGGTATTTTCCAAAGCAACCAATGAAGTCGGTGCGAAGTGGGTGTTCTCGGGGTTGATATTATCAATGATATCTTGAGGAGATAAGCGTCCTCTGTCACCATTAATCAATCGTGGCGTAACGCCCGAATTAAAAGCCATTCCGCCAGCTTCATATTTATAAATATGCGCCTGAACATCACAGATAACTTCCTGTTGTGGCTGCGTCAAAACCTTGATAGCTGTTTGATTAGTCATGGTGCCAGACGGGCAATACAGCCCCGCTTCCATACCAAAAATATCAGCCGCCTTTTGTTCTAATTTATTAATCGAAGGGTCTTCAGAAAAGACATCATCGCCCACTTCGGCAGACCACATCGCTTCAAGCATTCCCTTGGTGGGCTTGGTAACCGTGTCACTTCTTAAATCTATTATCATATATTTTTACATTATTTTAAGGCGACAAAAATACATTAAATATTGTAACAAAGCAGGTATAAAGGTATAGGGTATAAGGGTATAGGGTATAGGGGTATAGGGTATAAGGGTATAGATGAATATAAAATTAATTTATACCCTATACCCCTATACCCTTATACCCCTATTCTTGTTGTTATCTATCTTTGCCACCTTATAAAAATATCGAATGCTTAAAATCATCTCTAAAATAAACCTTACAAAGGACGACAAGGTAATGAACCTGATTCTGCTTGCCATCAATATACTTTGTATTTCTTTATTCCTGATGCTGGGGTATTTTAATCGCTTTTCATCAGATGATTTTGCTTATTATTTCAGAGTGAGAGACATGGGAATCTGGCATGCTTTCATCTTTGCCTATAAGACCTGGAACACGCGCTGGGCTTCTATTCTCTTCATGAATGTGATGATGAAAATCTTTAATCCTGAAAGCTCTTTATTGCTTTACTATATCTTTATTCTTGGATTGTTTTTTATATCCGTTTATAGATTATTGAGAAGTTTATTTAGCTATAATTTTATGGAGATAAGCCCTCTCATTACTGCTAATTACAGCATGCTTTTGATCTCCTGCTTCTTCCTGTGTACTTTTGGCATTGATGAATCATGGTTCTGGATGAATGCTTCTACAATATATATTCTGCCTGTAATATTTCTCTTTCTGGGCACATCTTTTATCTTAGATATTAAGAATAATTTCTTTACACACCTGATGCTGAACATCTCCTTTTTCATTGCCGGGGGCGGGAATGAGCCGTTAGCAATACTTACAATTATCATGTTTGGCACTACATTTATTACTGAATCTACCAGCAAACGAATAACCATTTTCAATCATCCTTCAAGAAAACATTTACATAAATTAAAGGCTGCATTAACGGTACTTATATTATCTTTTATGGTGAATGCCTTTTGTCCGGGGATTGCAGTCAGGAAAGGTTTCCTACCCCCTGCAAATGCAAATCATATCATAGCTTCCATCCTTTATACAGGCTTCCTGTTGTGTAAGAGTTTTTTTGTTTATAAATTGATATTCATTATTCCTTTTACGCTTCTTTGGATGTATATCGGAAACCAGTTTTACATACAAAAATACAGAATGATTTTAAGGCTGAAATTCATCCTCACTATAACCCTTGTGAACTTATTAGTTATCTCCTTTTTCGTAATAACTATCTGCTGCATGGTGCTACATGGAATGGCTCCAATGCGGGCTATGACGGTCATTTCCTTCTTCATGACAGGTACATTTGCTTATATAGGTTTCTGCTTGGGATGCAAAACAAACTTCCCTAAAGCATCAAGAATAGTTTACTATTTTTCGGCATTGATTATTGCTGTTTCCATAGCGGTTATTTTCTTTCTTCAATACCCCATTGCCAAGACTCATGCTGATTCTTATGACCAAAGAATCCTTGCTCTCAAAACATTGGAATCAAATCATAATCTCGAAACCCAAACTCTAAAATCTTTGCCACAAGCCGGATGGCTGTACACTGCTGACATTTCTCCAGATACAAACAACATTCAAAACAAGTATTTCAGGGAAGCTTTGGGGTTGCACTTCAATGTTGAATTAGAGAAAAATAAGCTGCCTTAATATCTGAATTTTCTTTCATTTTGTGAAATCAATGAATTTTCAAAAAAACATATTACAAAAACTACATCATTTCTATTCATAAAATAAAATGGAAAAAGCCCCCTGAATTTCAGGAGACTTTCTTTGAGGTCGCGAGCAGAT
>JABDAW010000162.1 GCA_013288905.1 Bacteroidota bacterium
AAGGAGGCAAAATAAAAAAATATCTCTATTAGGGGAACTACTGAATTCAAAAATCTTTCAACAACCAATTGTTTAAAATTAGTCGGATTTGTATTTAGAAATGGTATTATTTTCTGTTAATAGTTATTATTTCCTAAAATTTGAGTTATTTTGTGCCATTAATAAAATATTGAATCATGAATAGAAAAGTATTTATAACAATTACGGCGGTCATTATCAGCCTTAATTGTTTTGCAATAGATGAGGGAATGTGGCTTCCACTTCTCCTCAAGAAATATAATGAAGCAGATATGCAAGCTAAGGGCTTGAAGCTTTCTGCAGATGATATTTACAGCGTTAATCATGCTTCCTTGAAAGATGTGGTCGTCAGTCTTGGCGGGGGGTTCTGCACTGCCGAAGTAGTTTCTGAAGATGGTTTATTATTGACCAATCATCATTGTGGATTTGATGCCGTGCAAGCTCATAGCACTCCCGAACATGATTATTTAACCAATGGTTTCTGGGCATATAAAAAGGAAGATGAACTTCAGAATGAAGGATTGACGGCATCATTTTTAATTGAAATAGATGATGTGACGGATAGTGTTTTGGCGAAGTTAGGAGATGCAGCAAATGATACTTCTCGCGAAACCAAGTTAGGAAAAATATATACCGAAATGACAACTGCCTTCACCAAAGGCACCGATTATACTGCACAAATTAAACCTTTGTTTAACGGCAACCAGTTTTTTATGTGGGTATATTATGTCTTCAAAGATGTCCGTTTAGTTGGAGCACCGCCTTCTTCCATTGGGAAGTTTGGAGGCGATACCGACAACTGGATGTGGCCCCGTCATACCGGTGATTTCTCTATGTTAAGAATTTATTGTAATAAAGATGGGAAGCCCGCGACCTATTCAAAAGACAATGTTCCGTATCATCCGAAGAAGCATTTGAATATCTCTCTTTCTGGTTATCAACTGAAAGATTTTGCAATGACAATGGGCTATCCTGCAAGGACAGACAGGTACTTAACATCTTATGGTGTGGCTCTTGAAGTTGATCAGAAGGCACCGTCAATAGTGAAGATTAGAAGTCTTAAGTTAGCGATATACAAGGAAGGAATGGATGCCAATAAAGCAGTTCATATCAAGTATGCATCGAAGTACGCAAAGACTGCAAACTACTGGAAATATTATATCGGACAGAGGAAAGGGTTGCTTCGATTAAAGGTTGAAGAACAGAAGCATGCCGAGGAAACTGAATTCACTAGTTGGGTGAATAACGGTGATGCAAAACGAAAAGAAAAGTATGGAAAAGTTCTTCCTGATATTGCCGATGCATATTCCGAAATAAGGAAATTAAATATCAATCGTACGTACATGAATGAGGCGATAACACAGGGTCCCGAGATCATGGGTCTCGCCTATAAATTCCAGGACTTAGCCACTAATCTTGCACTAAAAGGTCATTATGATTCGGATATAAACGATATGATTGTTAAGCTAAGAAAGTCTGTTGATGCGCAATTCAAAAACTATGATCTTGCTACAGATAAGAAGTTATTTGCAGGCTTAATAAAGATGTATTACGATGATGTTGATAAAGCTCAAATGAGTGATGAATTCAAGGCTTTGGTGAATAAATACAATGGAGATTTCAACAAGTTTGCTGATGCTATTTTCTCTAAGTCAATGTTCCGTGACAGTGTTTTAATCAATAAATTCTTCAATAAACCTGATGCAAAGATTATTGAAAATGATCTTGCCTATAAAACAACCATATCCATCATCAGCAATTACATTAAGAAATATAATCCTGCTGTGATAGCCCTGAATGCCTGCCTGGAGAAGGATAACAGACTTTACATAGCTGGATTGATGGAAATGAAACCTAATAAAAAATTCTATCCCAATGCCAATTCCACCATGCGAGTTTCTTATGGAAGCGTGATGGATTATGCCCCTGCCGATGCAGTTCACTATAATTATTACACCACTCTTGATGGCATCATGCAGAAGGAAGACAGCACAAATGAAGAGTTTATTGTCCCCGCAAAGTTGAAGGAATTATATCAGAAAAAAGACTTCGGAAGATATGCCGATCATGGTGTAATAAAGACCTGTTTCATTACAAATAATGACATCACCGGAGGCAACTCTGGCTCCCCTGTCCTTAATGGAAATGGTGATTTAATTGGCATAGCATTCGATGGTAACTGGGAAGCGATGAGTGGCGATATTGCATTCGACAAGGAGCTGAAACGATGCATCAATGTGGACATTCGCTATGTGATGTTCATTATTGATAAGTATGCCGGGGCAAGTAATCTTATCAAAGAAATGACCTTTGTTCAGTGAACAGTGAATAACGAATAGTGAATAGTGAATAATGAACAGTGAATAGTGAATAGTGAACAGTGAATAATACAAAAGAGCCACTACCACTATTCGTTATTCACTATTCACTATTCGTTATTCACTATTCACTATTCACTATTTTGATTTAACAAATATTATATATCTTTGTCGCTCTAAAATTAATTATATGAATTACAAAATCTATCTCTTAAGCATTGCAACGGTTGTATTCTTCACCACATGCAACAAGGATTACCCCAACCCTGATACCAACGATTGCCAGGATGTGATATGGGCAGAAGGCGTTTACAATGATGCCTCAAATATCACTGATGAAGCAGCCGCGTCAGGCAGGTTGCCGCTCTATTGCGATGTCCAAACGCCCCAGGATTTATCTGCTTGTGCTTCCATAAAGTATCGTTTTGGTGGAGTCAGTGACACCATCATTGTTGATTTTGGACCAAGTGATTGTCTTTGCTCTGATACCCGGTATCGCCGAGGACAGATTATTGCTACCATTCCTTCTACTCCCGGAAATTATTTTGACTCTACCATTACCAATGGAATAGTTATTACTTTCAATGGCTATTATGTGAATGACAACCTTGTTCAAGGTACCAAAACCATCTCTTGTTTAGGCAGAAATTCCTCAACATTTAATTATAATTTTTCAAGTACCGTAGCCGGCAAAATTACCAATAGAAATGGGCAGACAATGACTTGGAATACCACTGAAAACAAGGAGTTGCAAAATGGCATGTTCTATACTGATTGGTATGACGCGGTTTATAATATCGCAAGTTCGGGAGCAGCTACAGGCACAGGGTCTAACGGTTCCACTTATGCTTCCACCATCACTACTCCCCTTGTCCTGAGCGGAAATTGTTCCTATATCACGAAAGGTATCATGTCTGTTACCCCTGCCGGTTCGACTGCCAGGATTGTTAATTTTGGAAATGGTGCCTGCGATAAATACATTGATGTAACTATTGACAGCAATCATTACAACATTAATCAACAGTAGGTAATTTCTACTCAGATTCATCATCGTCTTGATGCACCACCGCCAAGCGGATGGTATCTCAAAACGATGAAAGATTTACCAAGATTTTGTAATCCAATGTAACAAGTGATGTAAGGGAAATGTAATAACTGCCCAAACAATGTCCATTAATAAACCAACAATTGGCATTAGTAAATAAATCCACCATTTATATTTAAAATGTGTCGTTACATTTGTTGTTAACACCTTCAAAGCAGCTAACATTTTGTCTTTGTAATAAAACAAAATTATGAAATCTGAAACTAACATACAACCAAGTCTTATTGGTAAAACAAATCCATTAGTAAATGCAACATCAACTAAAAAGATTTGAAATAATATTGGTAATAGGAACAATGCACCAATAAGCATTGTTCGATTAATAACAATAAGCAATGCCCCGATAATTTGCAATAACCCAACTCCAATGTCAAATGATTTGCTCAAACTAAAAAGATACCAAGCAAGATAAAATTTATCAACTTCTTTTATTGGTTTTTCTAAAAGTTTAGGATCATGAATTCCAAATTGACCACCTGTCATTTTAGCCCAACCATAGTCAATCATGTAAAAGGCTAAATACCACCTTAAAGATAAAATGGTAAAGTCAATAATTTGTTGTTTTGAAAATTTCATTTTTCTTCTTCACGCCGCCAAAACTACTAAATCCTCATCAAACATCCCGCTTCCAAATCCCATTCCTGAGTTTCTTTCCTTAAATGATTACCCCTTAACCAGAAATATATACTATAATATAACTACCGTGTACCCACATCTTTTTATAAAGGAAAAAGGAAGAAAACAATAATGAATATTGAACAAGGAATTTTGAATATTGAAGTTCGTTAACGATGAACATAGTTGTATGCTGACTTCTTTTCTTCTAAATTTAACCTTCTAAATCAATATTCAAAATTCCTTGTTCAATATTCATTATTGCTTTTTTTAATTTAAAAGATGTGGGTACACGGTAGTAATATAAGGAGTGCCTCCCATTGTAATCTTGCTTTTTATCCCGAAAAATAGGTTTTGTGTCTATCGGTTAGCCGAATCGGGCAAACCAACTGTTTTTGTTACTCTTGGTCAGCCAAGAGTAACAAAACCTATAGGTTTTGCCTAATCCGGCCGACCCTTTGTGGCAAAACCTGTTGGTTTTGGGTAATCCATCCGACTGAATATAGCAAAACCTGTTGGTTTTGGGTAATCGGTCCGACCGAT
>JABDAW010000163.1:0-2828 GCA_013288905.1 Bacteroidota bacterium
GATTGATTCATTGTGCCGCCTAGCTGGGTATAAATAATTCCGGGCTGAATGTCAAAATTACTGCTTAAAGGGAAGGTCATGAATCCGCCGAAATGAAAACCAGTACTTGAAGTGGAGGTAAGTCCATCTGGCAAATTGTTGAAGTCGGAGATATTCAATCCTCCCATTATTCCAAATTCAGAAGTATTCTGCCCTTCCGAGATTCCAAAAGATGAAATCAGGAAGAAAGTTGTGACTATAAAAGTTTTTAATGTCTTCAATTGATTCAATTTAATGCTGCAAATTTAGTGAAATGTTCATAAATGCAACTCATAGAGGCAGTTTTATATTATAAAAATTAGTTATTATTGAATATAAACGAGGGAATTCCAAAAGGAAATTGGAAGGCTCCGCAATTCCAATTTGAGACTTTCTGCATCCATCTGGAAGATTTCCAGATGGATGTGGAGGCTTTCAAGATGGATATAGAGACCTTCCAGATATATCTGGGAACCTTCCAATTCGATCTTGAGACCTTCCAAATAGATGCGGAAACCTTCCAGATAGATCTGAGAACCTTCCGATTCGATCTGGAGACTTTCCAGATGGATCTGGAAATCTTCCAATTCCATCTGGAGGCATTCCAATTTCTTGTTGAGTATATCTTTTTCACTTAGGAAGTATTCCAATTTAATAATACAGGCTAAAATCATTTGCCATTATTAGCTGATTATTTATCTTTGCAGCGCAATGATAAAATTAACGATAGACGGAATAGAAGTAGAGGTTGAACCCGGAACTACTATCTTGAATGCAGCACGAAAAATCGGTGGAGAAATAGTCCCTCCTGCCATGTGCTACTATTCCAAACTGAAGGGTAGCGGCGGTAAATGCAGGACTTGTATCGTCAAGGTAGCTCAAGGTTCTACGAAGGATCCCCGCCCGATGCCGAAGCCTGTGGCATCCTGTTCTACGCCTGTTCAGGAAGGTATGGTGGTGCAGAATATTACATCCCCCGAGTTGCTTGAAGCAAGGAAAGGTGTTGTGGAAATGCTTTTGATTAATCATCCTTTGGATTGCCCTATTTGTGATCAGGCGGGGGAATGCGATTTGCAGAATCTTGCTTATGAACATGGTGTTGCCAAGACTCGATATGAGGAGCCTCGCCGTACTTTTGAGAAGATAGATATTGGACCTCACATTCAGTTGCACATGACACGTTGCATCCTTTGTTATCGCTGTGTTCAGACTGCTGATCAGATAACAGATCATCGAGTTCATGGGGTATTGGGAAGAGGAGATGCTTCTGAAATCGGAACTTATATTTCCAATGCCATTGACAATGATTTTTCCGGGAATATGATAGATGTTTGTCCGGTAGGTGCGCTTACAGATAAGACCTTTCGTTTCAAGAGCCGCGTATGGTATGTTGATCCATTGGATGCGCATCGTGAATGCACAAAATGCTGCGGCAAAGTTGTTCTTTGGATGCATGGAAAGACTGAAATATACAGGGTTACCGGACGGAAAAATGAATATGGAGAAGTTGATGAATTCATCTGTGATGAATGTCGTTTTGACAAAAAAGACCTGAAGGAATGGGTGGTGGAAGGTCCAAGGAAAATTGAAAAGACCTCAGTGATTTCACAGAATCATTATGAAGTTCCGGAGCCTGCTCATCGCATTAATCTCAACTCTGTGGAATTAATCAGCCCTAAAGTTTTAACCGAAGGAAAAGAACAATAATTATGGATTGGATATTATTAACCTACCAGGCAATATTAGTGGTTTTCATCTTTACCGTTTCACTTGTCATAGCGATGTATTCTACCTATGCAGAGCGGAAAGTTGCTGCATTTATGCAAGACAGAATCGGTCCTGACAGGGCTGGTCCTTTTGGAATTCTTCAACCAGTAGCTGACGGATTAAAGATGTTTATGAAAGAAGAATTTATCCCGAATGCATCTGATAAATTGCTTTTCATTGTCGGTCCATGTGTCGCTATGTTCACGGCATGTATTTCGAGTGCTGTAATTCCCTGGGGAGATACTTTAACCATCAATGGACATGTTCTTTCGCTACAAATAGCTGATGTGAACATAGGCATTCTTTATGTATTCGGGGTGGTATCTATGGGTGTCTATGGAATCATGCTTGGCGGCTGGGCATCGAATAATAAATACTCATTGATAGGTGCTATCCGGGCTTCGTCGCAATTGATAAGTTATGAGTTAAGCATGGGACTTGCCTTGATTTCAATCATCATGGTATCGGGGTCGGTGAGTATCAAAACCATTGTGGAACAACAACAAGGAGCACATTGGAATATCTTCATACAACCCCTATCCTTCCTTATATTTCTTATCTGTGCCTTTGCAGAAACCAATCGTACACCCTTCGATTTACCGGAGTGCGAAACCGAATTAATCGGCGGTTTTCATACCGAATATAGCAGCATGAAATTAGGCTTCTACCTCTTCTCCGAATACATCAATATGTTTGTTTCATCGGCAGTGATGGCATCGCTTTATTTCGGAGGTTACAACTTCCCTTTCCTCCACAGTTTAGAATTATCCCACAATGCAGTAACACTTCTCGGAGTTGGCATTTTCTTCGCGAAGATATTTGCATTCATCTTCTTCTTCATGTGGGTTCGCTGGACTATCCCACGTTTCCGATACGATCAACTGATGAAATTAGGATGGAAGGTTTTGATTCCATTAGCCATCCTTAATATCCTGATCACAGGTGTTGTGATGATGTTGAAAGGATAAAATTGCTTTAGTCTCGGAAGATAAAAACCTTTAGACATAAAAAAAGCAGGACTCATCATCCTGCTTTTTTAGGCC
>JABDAW010000163.1:2838-4581 GCA_013288905.1 Bacteroidota bacterium
AAAAAAGGCAGAACTCTCCTCCTTGTTTTTTAAGGCTATAAGTTTTTAAATTAGAATTTAAAATTTATACCGATGGTAATGTAGGATATTCCATATCCACCTTCGGCAAAGATGCCTATACTATTACTTAGATAATACCTTGCTCCAACAAATAATGTGGGATAAAGACCGCTGGAATAAGAATTTGGATGGCTATAATATGGATACCCATTCGCGGCAGTGTAATAGGTATCATTATAGGAGTAACTCAAATTATCAAATGAAATCATTATTCCTCCATAAGTATCTAATTTATCATTGTGAGCAAAGTCATAGTGGTAGGCACCTCGTATCCCTATAATCATATAGGTCCACTTTTCGTCTATGTAATAATTGCCAATAAAAGGATAATCGTAATGATAAGAAAAGGTTTTGTATCCAAAATATCCACCCAGACCTATCACGCCACCGCCCGCGTGCCAAGACATTCCATGCTCATACGAAATGCCAAGAGCCGGACTTTGAGAGGAATAACTACCAATATCATAATAGCCTCCGATACCTACACCGATTCCTAAAACATTGGTGCCGCTTTGAAAGGCTTGACCTTTCATGCCATGTCCTGCAAGGAGCAGGATGATCAATAATTGTAATGTGATTTTTTTCATATTAATATTTTTTAAATTGTTTGGGTTGCAAATATACTAACTAATATTGGATACTTTTTAGGAATTTAATCAAATAAAAAAAGCAGGATGATTAGTCCTGCTTTTTTTATTAACTATCTTAAAGGAATTTTATTTCCCCATTCCAAACATGTAACTAACAGAGATAGCAATTACACCATTCTTACCATACCCTGGTTGTGTAACTGAAATAGGAACTCCAGTTGACGTGTCCGTAGTAGTATAAGATTTAAAAATATCTGTCAACCCCAGATTATACCTTACACCAAATCCTAATCCGCTGCCTAATTGATAACCAACGCCGAAAGCTAATCCGATGTCAATTGTGTTACATGAAGATGATACAGATCCTGCTGAATCGGATGCGCTTACTAAAATTCCAATGTAAGGTCCAGCAGAGAAATTGAAGCCACCATCCTTATCTAAGGAATACTTTGCTAAAATTGGGATTTGGATATAACCCAATGACACATTGTCACTTGCCGATTGATTAATGGAAACTCCTAAAAATGATCCGGATTCAGTGATTGTTTCTTTAAAACCGCCGGTAGAATAAAGTAATTCAGGTGAAATAGCTGCAATTAATCTAATAAGATTCCAAGAAGGAACTATCAGATTTCATGAATATATTAAATGACTGTCGGTTTGTATAAACCAAATTTTGTCTTGTCATTCCACGAAGGAGGAATCCTATCCATATTTCAATAGGATTCCTCCTTCGCGGAATGACAAGTTTACACAGTTTTTATACTGTAATTATATTGTTGGTATAAATAACCCGACAGTCATTTATTATTAAATCCTGTCAATGAAAGGATAGTATAGGAATCGTATTTACAAACTTAATGAACCTATTCAACCTACTCAACAGATTTAAACCATGACCGAAAATATAATCTGTTAATAACTTTGTTAATAAATAGTGAAGGTAAATTTTGTCGGTAACTTTAAATTATGTTTCTTTGCAGCCGAAAAAAATCTTAGTAATCGCAATCATAATGATTGCATCAGTAAATTTAATGAATGCCCAAATTAGTTTTGGGGTAAAGGCAGGATTAAATCTTGCAAATGTATCAGG
>JABDAW010000164.1 GCA_013288905.1 Bacteroidota bacterium
TCCGTTTTATTGATTAATGTTAGTATATAACCAAAGTTCGTCGATTTCCTTAACAAAAAGAATATATTGGAAGAAATGTAGGCTATCAGAAAAATATTTTAAAAATATTTTAAAAATATTTGATAAAATATTCAACAAGTTTAAAACTGTCCATATGACAAGGGCTTTGGCGATATTTAGGACTTGTATAATGAACAAAAATGAAGTATATTCAACGGAAAATAAGATATTTTTTTTAAGATCGCATTGTCATTACAAAAATTAATTCTATTTTTGCCGTCCCAAAAAATATAAAGGGGGTTAAAAAATTCAATAAAAAATTTTACCATGAATATATTAAAAAGACCAATAATTACGGAGAAGATGAACAAAGAAGGAGTAAATGGGAGATATGGATTTATTGTTGATGTGACTCATAATAAAATTGAGATTAAAAAAGCGGTTGAAAAAATGTACCAGGTAACTGTTGAGGATATCAGAACCATGCGATATCTTGGAAAGAAATCTTCCCGTCAAAGTTTTTCAAAAAGGAGCATGAGTACAGGAAGAAAAGCTTCTTTTAAGAAAGCAATAGTAACTTTAAAGAAAGGTGATATAATAGATTTTTACAGCAATATATAAAAGGAGCAATATAATGGCATTAAAAAAATTCAAACCGAATACCCCTGGACAAAGATTTAAAACAATCAGTGATTATGCTGAAATAACACACGACAAGCCTGAAAAATCATTATTGTTACCTAAAAAGAGAAGTGGAGGTCGTAATAATAGTGGTAAAATGACAATGCGTTATTTAGGTGGGGGGCATAAACAAATGTATCGTATCATAGATTTCAAAAGAGATAAATTTGATATTCCTGCTTTAGTTAATTCTATTGAATATGATCCCAACAGAACATCTAGAATAGCCTTACTACATTATGCTGACGGTGAAAAAAGATATATAATAGCACCTGTAGGATTAAAAGTTGGACAGTCTGTTATTTCGGGAGAAAATGTTGCACCTGAATTAGGTAATTCATTATTGTTAAAGAATATTCCTCTTGGAACCACAGTCCATAATGTTGAATTACGTCCCCATCAGGGAGCTGTATTAAGTAGAAGCGCAGGGACTTATTGTCAATTAGTTAACAGGGATGGTAAATATGCTGTATTAAAGTTAGCATCTGGAGAAACACGATTGATATTAATTACTTGTATGGCTACAATTGGAGCAGTTTCTAATGGTGATCATATCGGAGAAAGTCATGGAAAAGCTGGACGAAGAAGATGGTTAGGAAGAAGACCGAGAGTTAGAGGCGTAGCAATGAATCCTGTTGATCATCCAATGGGTGGGGGTGAAGGTAGAGCATCTGGCGGACAGCCAAGATCAAGAAAAGGATTGTTTGCAAAAGGCAAGAAAACACGTTATCCAAAGAAAGCTTCTAACAAGTTTATTTTGGAGAGAAAAAAGAAATAATTAATTTATTAGAGATATAATTTAATGAGTCGTTCAATAAAAAAGGGTCCATATATTGATTCCAAACTTGAAAAGAAGGTATTGGATCTAAATGAAAAGAAAAAAAAGGCAGTAATAAAAACTTGGTCAAGAAGATCCATGATTTCTCCTGATTTTGTGGGGCATACTGTTGCAGTCCATAATGGAAATAAGTTCATACCTGTTTATGTAACCGAAAACATGGTTGGACATAAATTGGGGGAATTTTCTCCAACTCGAACTTTTAGAGGACATAGTGGTAATAAATCTAAATAATAACTTGTAATAATATGGGAGTTCGTAAAAAAGAATCGGCAGAAAGAAGAAGAGAGGCTACAAAAGGAGTTGCTTTTGCTAAATATAATAATTGTCCTACTTCTCCTAGGAAAATGAGAATGGTTGCTGAATTAATAAGAGGAAAAGAAATAATGCCTGCAATGAGCATTTTAAAATTTAATCAAAAAGCACCTGCAAAAAGATTATCAAATTTATTATGGTCAGCAATTACTAATTGGAATCTCAAGAATCCAGATTTAAGAATAGAAGATCAGGATATGATTGTGAAAGAAATATTTGTTGACAGTGGAAGGCAGTTGAAAAGACTTCGTCCTGCTCCTCAAGGAAGGGGGAATAGAATACGAAAACGTTCAAATCATGTAACAATAATTTTGGCAAGCAAGCATTCTCCTGAAATTATTGATGAGGAAATTGATGAAATTGAAACAGATCAAGAAGAAAATCAAAATTAAATATGGGACAAAAAGCGCATCCAATCGGCAATAGATTGGGAATAATAAAAGGATGGGATTCTAACTGGTATGGTGGAAGATTCTATGCTGAAAAATTAGTAGAGGATGAAAAGATCAGGCAATACTTGATGGTTCGTTTAGTTAAAGGCGGAATTTCAAAAATAGTAATTGAAAGAACCCTTAAATTAGTAACGATAACAATTAACACTGCTCGACCTGGAATTATTATTGGTAAAGGTGGTTCAGAAGTTGATAAATTAAAGGAGGAGCTTAAAAAGGTGACAAAAAAAGATATTCAAATTAATATTTTTGAAGTTAAAAGACCTGAATTGGATGCTCAATTAGTTAGCGATGGTATTGCAAAACAATTAGAAGGAAGAGTTTCGTTTAGAAGAGCTATAAAAACCTCTATTGCTTCTACTATGAGAATGGGAGCTGAAGGTATAAAAGTAATGATAGCTGGACGTTTAGCAGGTGCAGATATGGCAAGAACTGAACAATATAAAGAGGGTAGAACACCATTACATACCTTTCGTGCAGATATTGATTTTGGAATGGCAGAAGCTCAAACAACTTACGGTAAAATTGGAGTTAAAGTATGGATTTGTAAGGGTGAAAAATTTGGAAAAGTTGATTTATCACCAAATATAGGTGGGAAGGATTTCAAACATGGTCAAACTGGAGGAGGAAGTGGTGAAAAGAAATTTAGCGGAAATGATCGTAGGGATAGAGATGGAAAGAATAGATCAGGTGGTGGAAGAGGAAGTAATGAAAACAGGGAGAGAAACCGAGATTCTAAATGAGGTTTATTTAATATAATAATTTTTAAAGAATATGTTACAGCCTAAGAAAACCAAATACAGGAAAATGCATAAGGGTAAAATGAAAGGTAACGCAAAAGGTATAATTAATGCTATTGAGACGGGTGCAAATAATGCACGGGCTGAAAGAATTAATGGAGCTATTCAAGAATTAAAAACAAGAGGAAGGGGTTATAGAAAAACAGAGAATTTTAGAATAGCAATATTGTTCTTTAATGGTAATCTTAAAATGTTCCCACAAAATTCCCAGTAGAACCATCTTTTTCAACGCCCTAACTCAATTTTTTTTAGAATCAGGAGTTTTTTGAACTAATTTTTCTTGATTTTTTCTTCTCTCTAAGCCTTCTTTCGAAAACTTTTTTGTTCATTTCCCCTTATTTTTTTGAATTGGACATAACTATCCCAGGAGCGACCTTGAGATTGTAGCAGATCGCCTCTAAAATATGTTGCGTGTGTGTTCTGTTTAGCCCCTTGTACCTGCACTCGCCTGACTTAAACCATTTTGTTATCGAACCAAAGGTTCGCTCTATGGTGTACCGTCTTTTGCTGATTAATTTGTTGGCTAATTTTTGCCAATTGGTTAAGCCTTTGCCTCTTACCGCCTTGTGCTGAATGCGATCTTTCCATTTTCTTCCTGTTACATATTCTCTGTTTTCTTTACTGCTATAACCCTTGTCTGTTTGAACTGAACAGCCTTGAGGAAGTTCGCATTTGCCTAATACGGTTGGCAATTGTTTGGTATCACTCTCGTTGGCTGGCGTGGTATGAACTGCCAAGACTAATCCTCGATTCGTAGTACACACATGCTTTTTATATCCATAATAACTCTTATTCCCTTTCTTCAACCACCTTGCCTGTGGATCTGCACAGGATTGCGTGGCAGAAACCTCTTTCATGTAGGCTTCCTCCTTTTGAATAGCCTGCTCGCTTCGTTCTTCTTCCTGCCTGTCTTCGGCTATTTCTATTTTTAAAGGTCCTTTGGGAGTATTCGGGCTGCTCGTTATACTTGCATCCACATTCACGCCTTCTTTTACAATGACTTTATGGAGCGTGAGCTGTTCATTAATGGCATTTAAAAGTTCATCCCAAGCTCCTGCCTTTTGCATTCTTTCACGAAAACGCCATATCGTGCTATGGTCAGGACAGGACCGATCCAAAGGCAGACCAACAAACCGACTAAACGATAGGCGATCATTCACACTCATCTCCACTTCCTCATCGCTTAAGCCATACCACATTGCCAATAAATTAATCTTGAACAATAACAAGCCTCCCCAAGAACTATTGCCTACAGCATCATTCTTAAAAATATAGTGCCTGTTGATGACTTTTTCTACTAATTTAAAGTCAATAAGCTTTTGAACACGGTCAAAAAATAAGGAATTCGTCTTCCGATTGGAAACTAATAAATCTGCTAAACTCATATTGGTATTGTTTTTTATCACGCCGCAAAATTACTCCTTATAACAATCCAATAAACAAAGATTAAGCATTAGAAAAACCAAAAGGTGGTGAA
>JABDAW010000165.1:73-1155 GCA_013288905.1 Bacteroidota bacterium
TTCCCCAACATCGCGGAAGCAATTCCCTATATTGCGGGAGCAATTCCCTATATAGCGGGAGCAATTCCCTATATAGTTTTTCGGCTCCGCTATATAGCGAAAAGGATTCTCTATATAGCGATAAGGATTCCCTATATAGTGACAAGGATTCCCTATATAGTGGCTCCGAAAAGCAATATAGTGGCGAGCATTCCCTATATAGTTTTACCAATTCTCTATATAGTTTCTTTCAGAAAAAACCGCTTTTTTTACAAAAAAGGACAAATCAAAACCTTAATAACTTTCATTCCATGTCCTTAATATTAATAATCGAATGGCTCAGGGAAAGGAACAAAAGTATCATTAAGGAATCATTAATAATTACCAGACAAAATATAAATTACAATAATTTTTATAATTTTGCGCCGCTAATAAAAAATTAAACCGCTAATGGATTCTGGTCCCAGTTATAGAAAATCGTTAATATAGTCTGAAACATCAGTGGGCTTTTGCTTTTTCCTGATGTTGTCAGATGTAAAAAGTAAAAGTTATGGTCGAAAAAATTAAAGAACAAGTTAAGAGCAAAATTCCTTTTACCAAAAAAGGCGCGGGCGGGTTTGATGATGCCTCTGCAAGCATGTTGCGCGAAGTTTCTGGTAGCGAAATTGATCCCATTTTGTCAATGCTCGACAGCAATTTGGCAGGGCTTACCAACGAGCAGGTTGATGAAAAACAGAAGCAGTATGGCTTGAATGAAATCCGCCATGAAAAGGCTCCTTCATGGTTTGTCCAATTGCTGGCTTCGTTCATTTTTCCATTCAATGCTGTGTTGGTTACCATTGGCATACTTTCTTATCTGACGGATGTGGTTTTTGCCGGACAAGAGGAGCCGGATTATAAGACAGTCATTCTACTCTCCATCATGATTTTGTTGAGTTCTTTGATTCGTTTCTGGCAGGAATTCCGCAGCAATCAAGCTGCCGAGACTTTGAAAGGAATGATTAAGACTACGGCTACTGTTTTAAGAAGAAATTCTGCTAAAGATTCGTTCCATAAATCTATAACTAACCAGGAAAAGCAAGAGATTCCTATCAAAGAATTAG
>JABDAW010000165.1:1184-4375 GCA_013288905.1 Bacteroidota bacterium
TTCCTGCTGATTGCCGCATCATTCAATCAAAGGATTTGTTCATCAGCCAGTCCATGCTTACGGGCGAATCTTTGCCGGTTGAGAAAAGCAGCAACGTTGTTTCAGAGCCGGATAAAAAGTCTCCGCTTGAATTGGAAAATATTTGTTTCATGGGCACGAATGTTGCGAGTGGAACGGCTTTAGCAATAGTTGTCATCACCGGAGACAAAACTTATTTTGGTTCCTTAAGTCAGGCAATTGTGGGGAAAAGAATTGAAACAAGTTTTGATAAAGGGGTGAAGAGTGTGAGTTTTCTTCTGATTCGTTTCATGCTCGTGATGGTGCCCTTGGTCTTTCTTATTAATGGTTTCACTAAACACAATTGGTTGGATGCATTGCTCTTTGCCATCACTGTTGCAGTAGGATTAACACCTGAAATGTTACCAATGATTGTTACCACAAACCTTGCCAAAGGTGCTGTGAACATGAGCAAAAGAAAAGTCATTGTGAAGCGGTTGAATGCCATTCAAAATATCGGGGCGATGGATATTCTCTGCACTGATAAAACAGGGACTCTGACGATGGATAAGATTGTTTTGGAAAGACATATTAACGTTGATGGCGATGATGATGATGAAGTTTTGAAATGGGCTTATCTGAATAGTTATCATCAGACAGGTTTAAAGAATTTATTGGATGTATCGGTGCTCGAACATGCTGAAGTTCTTAACATGATGAAAGCTGATGAACAATACAAAAAAATTGATGAAATTCCTTTTGATTTTCATCGCCGTAGAATGAGTGTTGTTCTTGAAACAAATAATGGCAAACACTTGTTGATTTGTAAGGGGGCTGTAGAAGAAATGATTAATGTCTGTACCTCTACTTTCGATCCGGGGCCTGATAAGGAATTGCATATCGAGCAAGATAAAATTGTGCCGATGGATGCAAAAACACGTGAGAATATTTTGAATATTTCTACAAAATTAAATGAAGACGGATTAAGAGTTCTTTTGGTTGCAATAAAGGAATATGATGAACGTCCCCTCACGTACTCTGTTGCCGATGAAAGCAACATGATTCTTACGGGGTTCATTGGATTCCTGGACCCCGCTAAACCTTCTGCGAAGTCTTCTATTCATGCTTTACAACAATTAGGAATAAACGTAAAAGTACTTACCGGCGATAATGAAATAGTTACTAAAAAGATTTGCAAAGATGTTGGCATCACCATCACCGGTCTTATCCTCGGGCATGAATTAGAAACTATTTCAGATGAAGAATTAACCAATAGAATTGATGATATAAACATTTTCGCAAAACTTGGTCCTGCCCAGAAAAGCCGTGTCATTAAAGTCCTTCAGGCTAAGGGGCATACTGTCGGATTCATGGGAGATGGTATTAACGATGCTGCTGCATTGCGCGATGCTGATGTTGGAATATCTGTGGATACTGCAGTTGATATTGCAAAGGAAAGTGCAGACATTATTCTCCTGGAAAATGATCTCATGGTATTGCGGAAAGGCGTGATATACGGGCGAAGGACGTTTGGTAACATCATCAAATATATCAAGATGGCAGCGAGCAGCAACTTTGGTAATATGTTCAGTGTTCTTGGTGCAAGTGCATTGCTTCCATTTTTACCGATGCTTCCTATTCAGATTCTTCTTCAAAATCTATTGTATGATTTCTCACAAGTATCCATTCCCTGGGATAGGATGGATAAGGATTACCTTGATGTACCGCGCAAATGGGACTCTCACGGCATCGGGAAGTTTATGCTCTATATCGGTCCGATAAGTTCCATCTTTGATTACGTAACTTTTGCAGTAATGTATTTCTTCTTTAAGGCAAATACTCCGGCGCATCAATCCCTGTTTCAATCAGGATGGTTTATTGAAGGACTTTTATCACAGACACTTATCGTTCACATGATCCGCACGAAGAAGATACCTTTCATCCAAAGCTGGGCAACTGCGCCAGTTGTGGCACTCACCACTTTCATCATGGCTATAGCGGTTTTTATTCCATTCTCGCCGTTTGCAGGTGTCTTTAAGATGACACCCTTGCCATTAAGTTATTTCCCATGGCTCATCGGCATCTTGTTAGGTTATTGTTTCCTTACCCAGATAATTAAAGTTTGGTTTATCAAGAAATTTGATAGCTGGTTGTAAGGCTTCTGTTAAATTTTTTCTCCTTCAATAAAAGCCATAGGAACTGTTAAGGTTAATCCACCATTATTTTGGGAATAATCATTCAAGTTTTGTTCAAGCAAGGAAAATATTTCTACCAATTCATTAGAGGGCAGAAGTTCTCTCCATGAATTTAACCAACCTAATTTTATAAAATGATGATTTAAAAAGGCACTCCCATTTAAAAACTTCATTTCAAAATGTTCTTCAAAATGTCTGTTAACTTTAAATCCATTGTCTGTATATAGCTTTGAAATACTTTCTACTGATCCGCGATGTTCCTGATGTTCTTTGAGTTTATTTATAGATTCATCTTTTCCTAATTGCTTAAGTGATTCTTCAAAGACATTATAAAATTCTTTCCAATGACCGTTAAGATTCGTCGTCAATACAAGTTTACCCTTTGGATTTAGTACTCTGCAACATTCTTTAAAGACCAAGTTTGGTTTATCAAAGTTATTGATTCCAAGATTAGAAACTATCAAATCAATTGTATTATCGCCAAAAGGAATTTGTTCGGCAGAGCATTCCATAATCTCAACATTTGAAAGGTCGTAGCTTTTTATCTTTTGCATTGCCCTTTTATTAGCATTTATCCACGGATCAATGCCATACAGTTTGCATGATTTACCGAGTCTTCCGGCTAGTTCCATTAATGGAAACCCTGCTCCTGACCCTATATCAATAACATTTAGATTGGGTAATAACTGTATATGTTTAAGCAATAACAATCCAAAAGGAGCACTCCATAAAGGCAGTTCATCAAAGGTATTGATGAACTCAGCGTCATCCTTAAAGTCATAAGATAAATATTCTGTCATATTATTTTTAACGACTCGATTCTACAATTATTATCGAATATCTTTGTCAATTGGCTTAATACATAAGTCCTTAGAAACCTTTCTGGAAGCTATTCCAGGTAGTAAATAAGTTCCAAACAGACAGATTTAGATTTCAAAAACCACTGTCAGATTTGACAATGGCATCTATTTGGTTCTGAATGGTACTGTCAGATTTGAC
>JABDAW010000165.1:4385-4523 GCA_013288905.1 Bacteroidota bacterium
TCAATTCTTTTCCCCACAATTGCCTGACTTAAGGAACCAAAATAAGTTCCAAACAGACAGATTTAGATTTCAAAAACCACTGTCAGATTTGACAATGGCATAAAAAACGTTTTGGATGCCACTGTCAGATCTGACAGT
>JABDAW010000166.1 GCA_013288905.1 Bacteroidota bacterium
TTATCCCCTGGCTTTTTGAGGTGAGTATTTTCACTTTTGGTAGCCGTTACTGTTTCCTCCTTTACAACCTCTTGATCAGTACTAAAGATATTTCGCTTCGTCTCATTAAAATTGATTTGTTGGGATTCTGTAGAGGCAATTGCATTGTCATTATTTTGCTCAACAGTTGTTTCGTTTGATGCCCCTGTTTTTGCTTTTGTACTGCTCACAATAGAGGTTGGATTTTCATGTTTATAGGCTTTGCTTTTCCTTGTCATGTCTCGATTGTGTCCAGTCCACTCAAAGTGATACCCTGACATATAATGTCGTTTTTCAATAGAGCATGATGTACAAAAATATAAACATGCCAGCACAGTAAGTGCTTTGGAAATTAGATTTGCTGTTCTCATAATAATTTATCTTTTTTTAGGGTTAGTATTTTCTATTCCGAAATCAAACAATTTCATGCCACTGTTGTTGTTGCCGGAGAAGGTAAAGGCATACTCGGCGTTATCCAAAGGTTTGAGAAACCATACCCGATAAATCCCTCCTTCTTCATCAACCTTTTCATACTTGAATAACACTTTGTTCTTTTCCTTAATCCCTGACGCATAGCTCGCACTCCAGTTACCACTGGTAGATGTTGAGGATTCAAAGTAGCGCATCTTCTTTTTGAAGTTAAAAATAACGCAGGTGAATGAGTTTGGGGATGTGATTTGGTTGGTGCTAAAACCGCCACTATTCAAGTCCTCACTGTTGGATTTGCTTATGTTGAAATAGAAATAAAATTCAGGCAAACTGTCTTGAATTTGCAGATTTGATGCTTCGCCTGTTACGGTGTAAGTCGTGTAGGAACTGGTAGACCATATTCCTTGGTAGCCAATACTTGAAGCGTTTGCCTTTTCTCCCGCCAGCCCTATCGGATCTAATTTCACCAGTTTGCCTTCTTTTTTGTTGTACCAATATACTCCCGAACGGTGCATAGCTGTTGGATCATTGCTGTATGCGCTTTTGTTTGCCTCATTCGTTTCTTTGGTGGTAACTTTGACCATTGCGTTAATGATTGTGCTTGAAACTCCCTGCTCTTTTAAATACACCATGCTATCAATACTGGTATTAAACTGATCACTGGAAGAGTTGATTTTGGTAATGATGACATCATCCCCTAATCCGGCTTTTGAAAGTTTGATGATAATATTGTTTGTCAGCACGTCCTGTGCGTTGGCAGTGAGGAATCCTATGTTTAAAAGGATTGTGAAAATAAAGATTGTTGTTCTCATTTTTTAATTCATTTGTTTGGTTTGTGTAAAATAAATTGGAATAAAATAGCATCAAATGCGGGCGCAAAAATATAAATAATTTTTGTTGTCAGCAAATCCGATGACAGATATTTTGAAATATTACCCGAACTTGCGCCCCATTTATGGAAAATAAGTACCTAGTGGAGTTAGGAGCCCATGTAAAAAAGTTGAGGGAAAAGAAGAATATCAGCCAGTCTGAATTAGCCCGACTTACCTTTAAAGACAGGCAAAGCATTCATCGTTTTGAAAAAGGAAAAGTGAATCCTTCCGTGATTTTTCTCACAGAAATTGCCAAAGCATTGGAGGTACCCATGAAAAAACTTTTTGATTTTGAAGTAGAGGAAGAATAATTTAAAAAGCCCCTTTTGGCGGGACTTTAATAATGATTCAAAACAATTGGAGTTGTAAAATTTCTTGTTTCTTTGGTTCTGTTTCTTTGTTTTTTAAAAATGAATTTTGATGAATGTTCCAGAGTATAGATTTTTCTTTTGTTTCAATTTTCCGAATGCCCAAGGGGCAAAATGAAATACTGTACCCAAAGCTGAAATCATCCGGCATAAGGGCGTTTGCGCATACCACCTCTCCTCGTAATCCATTCAAAAAAAGATTAAGCGTAGTCATTTTTACACATAACGGATCAATATCAATTGCATAGTAGTTGTGTGGAATGCTTGCCAGTCTGCCGAATGCCATGAGCATTCTTCCGCTTCCACAAGCGGGATCCATGACATTTAAACTGTGGGTTTCTTCACCTGAATTAATCTGCGCCATAAACGTACAAATATGAAACGGTGTGAAAAATTGCCCGTTTTGTCCATGTGAAATAAACTGTTGAAAAAAATCTCCGAGCATGTCGTTGCCAAGTGGATTCTCTAAATTTTCTTCCATGAAAATAACCAACTCTGCCAACAAATCGGGGAAGTGCTTTAGCGTTCCTCTCTTCTTGTATGGCTCAATGATATTCAAATATTCATCCTCATAAAAAGACATGCCTGTCTCGGGATTGATGCTGAAACAGCATATACACACTGTTAGGAAATCATCAAATACGGTATGGTAACTCCCGCCATACGCGGCTTTTTCAAATACTGTTTTAAAAGAACTGATCGTTTTCATACTCTCTATATTTTTAAATTTTGGAGAGCATAGCATGGGGGAATAAGGAATGCAACAGCAAACTGCCTATCCTTATTTTCATTTAATCAATTACATTTATGTTAATTTTGCCTTCTTAAAAAATGAAACCAACAGAACTAAAATGTCAGTAAAGAAGGAGATTTTTTATAACGTCTTTTGGAAGCATAAAGGTGCTAGAAATTTGTTCCTTTTATCTAAGGAGGAATTTTTGGATACCAAAACTTTCACTATTGATAAGGATACAACCAGTGTATCTTTTCCGCGAATTATATTGTCAAATATACAAAACAAAGATGAACATTTATTTGGTCAGATAAAATTTAGAACAGAAACTCAAAATATAAAAAAGGAATCTTTAATAACTGAAACAATTGAAAAATATACCCCAATTCTAAATAATTTACTTGAAACGAAGTTTGGTAAATCCATTCAAACATTCCTGAAAGACTTGGAGGTTGATTTTGCAGAGATGTTTTCTCCGCTTATATTTGCATTATTTACGAGCGAAAAAGAATTTGAAAAAAAGTCAATTGAACTCTTACAAAAATATGAGTTTATAGGCAAGCATATTAATACCTTTTCGGAACTTGAAACATATTTTCAAAGAGAAGCAATATCAAAAAACTTTAAGAATATTTTGTCGGAACAGAACCTTTTAAATCTATTTGAAATATTAAAAGCCGTTAAAGATATTTACGTAAATGAGGTGTACAAAGGGTTATATAATTCAAATCAAGTTTTGGTTAGTTCGTTTCACGATATAGATAATTTTGAAGATAGGCTCAATTTGTTTAGTATTTTATATGAAAGTGAAATAATAAGCGGTAGTACAGAAGATTCTTTTATTGAATGTACAAATTGTCCACCAGCTACATACAGAGGCGTTCTTCAATTAAAGACTGATCCACGAAAACTTCGAGAAATGAAATGCCCAATTTGTAACTCGCCTCTCACTTTCTATGTTCCTTATGAATTGGATAAAAGTATTTATGAAATTGTAAAGAGTAAAGACGGATTAATACTTGATGCGTTATTAGTAAAGCTAAGAAATGGTAACTTGGGATTCAGTATCAACCAAGTTTTTTTAAATGACATTGAAATTGATTGTATTTATAAAATAGAAGGGATGTTGTGTATTGTTGAATGCAAAATGTACAAACAAAATACTACATCTAAATTGGAAAGTAAACTTAAAGAGCATTTAACAAAACTTGTAAATGATATATTGCGCATTATTGAATCCGGAAAGTTTAAAAATGAAAAAGTGAAACCAATTCTTCTTGTAAATATTAGTGATAATAATTTACTGAATCAAGTTATGAATGAGGTTAAAAATAACAACAGCCATGAACTGTTTCAAGGAGCTAAAATACTAACGATTGAACAAATATAAATTAAAAAATTATCAGAACCATGCCATAGCCTCCCTGCCTGCCGTCGCGCAGCCTTTTGTCCTTTGAAAAAGGGCTGAGGCAAACAAGAAAGACAGGGTTGCTATAACCGTATTTTTTCTAAAGCAACAGGGTTGTGGTTTTATCGAAACGAAGTGGAGTAAAAACATAACTCTGTTGCTTTAGTCAGTAGCCTTGGCGATAACAACAATCAGGATTGTGAAACTTTCTTGCTTATGCAATACAGCAGGGAAGTAAGCAAGTCTGATTTTGGTCGCCAAACATAGACTTCTATGGAAAAGCCAATGATCGCTTTTCCATAGAAGTCTTAAAACTGTTTAAAGCGGCGAGTCTTTAGTTTTAATGAAGCATGAAATTAAAGACAAAGTTTCGTTGTTTTATCCATAGGAAGGCGAAAAACACAAAGGCATTTTTCGTCGGTACGATTTATCGGTCCGGCGGAAATTGGTTTTGTGTTTTGAGCCGAGTGTAAAGAAAAGGGTACGGGAAAATTCCTTTTCCCGCAAGATTGCATGTGGGCGGTTCAACTTTGTTGACCGTCCACATGCAATCTTGCTCAACCGTACCCAATAGAATCAGAACGAACCAAATCCCCAAAACCACCAAAATAAAATCACAAAATAACACCAAAATTCAACTCCAAAAATAACAAAATAACATC
>JABDAW010000167.1 GCA_013288905.1 Bacteroidota bacterium
AGAAAAACCCACATTCTCCAAAATATAGGATAAAGTCGGGTTTGTATAGCATAAAGTCGGAGATGTATAAGATAAAGTAGGTCATGTATAGGATAAAGTTAGATATGTATAGCTTAAAGTCGGTCTTGTATAGGTTAATATCGGCTTTGTATAAGATAAAGTCGGTCATGTATAGGGTAATGTCTCAAAGTAGGTAATGTCTCAAAGTATCACCTTGGTATTCAAAACCATTGAAAATCAGTAATCACGATTCCTAAAAAGATGAAAAACGGAATGATAAAAGATAGGCTGGAATTGGAGAAAACGATTTACAAGGGTTTTTCAGAGGTGGTTTGGATTAGAGTGTATCAAAGTATCACCTTCTATTTTTGAAAGATTAAAAAGAAGGAAAATAAAACGCTCGGATAGAAATGTTCGGGCGTTTTTTGTTTTGTATTGGTATTTTGGAAATTTATGTCGGTGGCGTGGAAGTTTATGTCGGTAGCGTGAAAGTTTATGTCGGTAGCGTGGAAGTTTGTGTCGGTAGCGCGAAAGTTTATGTCGGTAGCGTGGAAGTTTGTGTCGGTAGGGTAAAAGTTTATGTCGGTAGGGTGGGAATCATTGTCGGTAGGGTAGGAATTCATGTCGGTAGCGTGAGAATTCGTGTCGGTAGGATAAGAATTCATGTCGGTAGCTGGGAATTAATGTCGGTAGCGTGAGAATTTATGTCGGTAGCATGAGAATTCGTGTCGGTAGCGTAGAAATTCACGGAGGTAGGCAAGAATTCATATTTGTAGCAGTGGATTTGCAATTTTGGCAGATGAAAATGTGCTTTGACAAATTTGCAAAAGAGATTCTTTAAAGAATT
Source organism: Bacteroidota bacterium (assembly GCA_013288905.1). Classification (GTDB taxonomy): domain Bacteria; phylum Bacteroidota; class Bacteroidia; order AKYH767-A; family JABDAW01; genus JABDAW01. The sequence goes on from JABDAW010000167.1 coordinate 848, forward strand.
CTATGGGAATATGGGAATATTTTTATTAGTTTTGCGGCATGAAATCTGAATATGATTTGTGGAATGGGAATATTATTGATATGGTGACGACGATTCCTAATGGTCCAACTCCTTCGGTGGTTAATCCTGTGCTTGGGATGGTGCCGCAGGGGACGGCTTATAAATATGATCAGTTGAACCGGTTGATAGAGATGCAGGCTTATCAGAATAACTCATAATAGCTCGAAAAAAGAAGTCCAGTACAAAAATATTTCAACAAGAGGTTGTTAATATTTAGCCGGATTTGGTTTTAGAAATGGTATAAAATAATACGACTATAGATTTGAAGTTATTCTTCATAGATGATTCTCTGTGGAGAACCGCCCTTCTGAACAGCTTCGCCACGGGCTTTTGCCGCTATCATCTTTTGAATTAAACGGGCACGTTCTTTCCTGATATCATCACGCATTTGAGCATCTCTCACGGCATCGAAATAACAGATGCCATCAACATAAGTCTGCTGAACTTTTGCATAGATAGATAAAGGATTATCGGTCCATAAAACCACATCGGCATCCTTGCCAACTTTGATGCTGCCGACCTTATCATCTATATGTAATAATTTGGCAGGATTGATGGTAACAAACTTGAAGGCTTCTTCTTCAGAGACCTTGCCATACTTCACCGCCTTTGCTGCTTCTTGGTTCAATCGGCGTGCCATTTCAGGGTCATCAGAATTGTATGCCACAGTGATTCCCATCTTGTCCATGATGGCACCATTGTATGGAATCGCTTCTTCGACTTCATACTTATATGCCCACCAGTCAGCGAAGGTAGAACCGCCCACGCCGTGCTTTTTCATCTTATCAGCAACTTTATATCCTTCCAGAATATGAGTGAATGTATTTATTCTGAAATGGAATGAATCAGCAACATGCATCAACATATTTATTTCCGACTGGACATAAGAATGACAGGTAATAAATCGCTTCTTGTTTAATATTTCTACCAAGGCATCCAATTGAATATTCCTGCGCGGAATCACTGATGTACCTTGCTTTTCCTTCGTTAGACCATTGTAGTTATTCCAAGAAGATTCATACTCTTTAGCCCTCGTGAAAGCATCCATATAAACCTGTTCAACTCCCATGCGAGATTGAGGATAACGAACAACACTACGGTCGCCCCAATTAGACTGTTTGACATTCTCGCCAAGAGCGAATTTAATGAATCCATCCCAGCCGGCAAACTTCATTTGTTCAGGAGTAAGACCCCATCGTAGCTTGACTAATTGAGTCTGTCCGCCGATAGGATTTGCAGAGCCATGAAGCAGATGAGAAGAGGTAACACCACCGGATAATTGACGATAAATCTGTATGTCATCCGAAGTAACAACATCTCCAATGCGGACCTCGGATGTTACAGCAGCCGTGCCTTCATTGACATCTCCTTCAATTGCGATATGAGAATGTTCATCAACAATTCCGGGAGAAAGATGCTTGCCAGTAGCATCAATAGTCTTAGCATTTCCGGCATCAAGATTCTTACCAACTTTGGCAATCTTTCCATTCTGAATCAAGACATCAGAGTTCTTTAGAATGCCATCCTTTTCATTCGTCCAGACGGTTGCATTTTTAATCAAAACCGTTTCTTGCTTTGGCAATTCCTTCCATCCATAAGCCATGTTTGGATATAAAATATCCCCCACATCAGGCTTAACTCTTACCGAATCTCTCCTTGGTTCAGGCTTGAAAGCATCAGTCAGTGTGGCAGACCACGTAATCCAATCTCCATTAGGCAATTGCCCTGTTCCTTTCCAGGATGATGGATTATTGTCTTCTAAATATCCACTCAATCGAGTTATACCTTTATGATCGGCTTTATTGGAATTATATTGAAGAGTAAATTGGTTTCCGTTTCTAACAATATTTACCTTAACCATGTTTGAATCCTCTGCAATCGTCAGTTGTGGCGCGGCTAAATCACCATTCACAGTCAATTTCATTGGAGGAATGTTACCGATTTTAATGGTATAATTTCCACGAATATCTTTCAATTCAAAGTCATTCATTTCATAACGTTTTCCATTCACCCAGTTGTCGTAGATGATATTATCCCTGTCAAAAATCTTCTTGGAAGTAATCAGAAAATTAGCCATCATTCCTTTCTTGAGGCTCCCGATTTTATCAGCAACTTTCAATAATTGAGCAGGTGTGTAAGTCAATGCTTTCAATGCCGCAGTATCCGAAAGCCCGTAATCAATAGCCTTCCTGATGTTCTTTATAAAATCATTCTTATCTTTATTATCGGCGGCAGTAAGAGCAAAATTAATCCCTGCTTTCTCTAAGGCAGAAGGATTTGCAGGAGCCAATTCCCAATGTTTCATGTCTGCCAAATCAACATTCAAGGCTTCAAAAGCATCATCAACATCATAAGCCAAGGGAAAGCCAAGACCTACTATCAAAGCATCATTGGTTGCCTTGATTTCATTGAGTCTTTGGTATTCATCGCCTTTTGTTTTGATGATGTAATTAACCTTGAATTCCTTCGCAATCTTATCTGCCCGAAGCACCGAAAGCTTATCATTCACTTCAAAGATTTGCGGAAGGTTTTGAAGCTTATTCCAAGCATCAAGAGAGATATTATATTCAGACTCACCCCCTTCCCCTCTCCCAGGGAGATGGGAGTTGGCATACCATTCCGCATCAAAATAAGTCTGTCGAATCAAGGCAATTGCGCCCATTAAAGAGGATGGATAATCCTGTGTCGAAGTGCCTTTATCAAAAGAATAATTCGCAGCAACGACATCTTTAACAAATAATTCATTTTCCTTTCCATCACCTAAAGTAACCAAAGCCGATGAACCACGAGCAATTCCATCCCTCTTCAAAGACATCACACAACCAAATCCAAGCTTCCGAAGCGTCTCTGCTTTCTTCTCATCACTAACAAAAAGATTCTTGGCATTAGTCTCTGGTTTTATCGCCTGATTCCAATCATAAGCCCCCTTTTTATTAGATGCCATTTGAGGATATTCTCTGCCATCCTTCTTGGCTTCCGGCATCCCGTAATCAGAATAAATATCTATCAAAGAAGGATAAATATACTTGCCCTTCAAGTCATAAACCACGCAGCCATCGGGAAGCTTCACACCCTTTCCTGCCTCTTCAATCTTACCTTCATGAATCAACAAAGTCGCGCTGTCTATAGAGGTTTTATAGTCAACAAAAATCTTTGCATTCGTGAAAGCATAGTACAAATGATTATCATCATGCACGCCATTAACCGGAAAAGTAACCTGGGCATGATATTGAATTGCTGCTGCAAAAAGGGAAAACAAAATA
>JABDAW010000168.1 GCA_013288905.1 Bacteroidota bacterium
CCAAAGACTTTCACCGTGAGTGCCTTTCGCCTTTAACTGAACTTCAACATCGGTATTATGTCCGTGTCCGGCAAATATTACGGTGCTGTTTTGGCTTGTTTCATCGGAATTAGAAAACCAAATTTCAGTACCAACAACTCGGAAACGAGAAATCACGGAATGCATGGTTGGTCCATTATCACTTCTCATTTCAAAGCCTCCTCCGCCCAAAACCATGTATCTTAAATTAATAGGAACAGGAGGAATTTCTTCCTTAGTACCATGCTGCTTGTTGGCAATAAAACCTGAACTTTCGAGATTTGCCACGTCATTTCCACAATTTAGGTTTACATAATTCGATAAATTGGAAGCAGCATTTAAAATTTTCTGCCAGATTTGATTGGCAAGCGTTGTTTTCCGCTGCGAATGGGCAATTCCAAAATCAATAAAAAGATTCTTAATAATTAAAATCAGGGCAGGCGCACCCGGATACAAGGCATTGGCAGCCAAGCAAGGAAAGATCATCATAAACATGAAGAAAACAAACTCCGGGCGAGACATGCGGAGGTAATAGCGGTTACAAGTTACGGGATTTATCATTTAATTTATTTTAATTTAACAAGGATAAAGTTTCCCTTGACGATGCAAGGGTAGATTAGTTTTATGAGTATCGCGTGAATTAATGAAAAGAAAAGCCAAAATAGTCCTTTTCAAGTCTAAATAAAGTGCAGATTTTGAAAATGCCTCTTTTTTGGATTCCAAACCATATCGTTTGAAGATCGCCCTATATCGTTTTAAGTTCACGAGATATAGTTTTAAGTTCACGCAGGTATGTTTGAAGTTCAAACAGGTATGTTTTAAGTTGCCGCAGGTATGTTTTAAGTTCAAACGATATAGTTTGAAGTTGCCGCAGGTATGTTTTAACTTGCCACAGGTATGTTTTAAGTTCCCGCAGGTATGTTTTAACTTCAAACGATATAGTTTTAAGTTCACCTGAAACGACTTTTTTGAAAGACATAATTCCAGGATGTTCCACTTATCCACCCTCCTTTCGGATTTTTCTTCCGAAAGGTTTTGATAATAGGAATCTGTCATCCCAAAAAGAAAGTCTTGGAGAGGATGCAAATCTTTTTATTAGCTTTGCAGCCATGAAAAGGAAATTAATATGAAAAATTTTAAATTTATAATCGGATTTATAGCCTTTTGCTTTTTGTATTCTTGTAAATGTCACGATATTACTTGCCCTGCATTTAGCACTTCTGATTTAGCATATATTAACTTCAATATTAATGATACTTTAAAATATATAAACTCCTATGGAAACACATTGCAGTTTATCGTTACTGAAAAGAATACCTCGGCTTCATACAATGAGAGTTGCAGTAATGATTTTGGTGGTTGTTATTGTATAATGTGCGGAACAAATGGTAATATTAAAGCCATTAGTGATTCCTCAAGAAATAATATCAATTACCTAAAGATAAGTAGATCAACAGGTAAAGATATTGGTGGAAGCTATAGTTTAGCGTTTAATGTCTTTAATTTTTCAGGGGAATTAAATCCTGATGCTCCTGGAGAGAATTATGGGTTTCCTAAAGACAGTTTAATTTCATCTATTATCCTTGGAAGTAGTAGTTATTCAAATGTACATTTTCAACAAACCGATACTATATCGAATAATATAAATGGTATAATAAATGTTTATTACACCAAACAATTTGGCATAATTGGCTTTTATGATCGCCAAACACATTCTTTATATTATAGACAATAGACATTTTTCTTTCATCCTTTTATGATAGCATTCCCCGATAGTGACTGTTGCACAACCCACCACTACCTGTCAATAACTTTTCATAATTTAATTTTGAAAATAGCTCGATTGACCCTAACACCAGAAAGGTAATCCTATCCATCCTCCCTTAGCATTTTTCTTCCGAAAGGTTTTGATAATTGGAATTCCATTAGATTAAAACCTGTCGGCAGATTCCATTCAAATGGAACCACCAGGAACCTGGATTTCATGCAATAGTATCTTTATTTGGTCATGGGTTAAACTGTGGATTTGTTTTTAATCTTAGTATAAAACCAAACTAAGATGAACTAAACCTTATTACCTTCTTGTATGGAATGAAATAAGGTTATAAAGTTTTAAATCCTCTCTTGAGTTTATTTTGTACTAAGGTTAAAAAATTGCAGAATCAACAGGTTTAACCCATGACCCTTTATTTAATCATCATCGTCTTGTGCTACCATCCGCTTTTTGCGGTGGTGCAACAAGACGATGCTGCTTAATCTAATTCGCAAAATGAGAATTATGTAAGTCTTTTTAATAATTATGTAACACTCACCTAATAAAGTTAGGGTAATTTTGCGGCGTGAAAAATGATAATAATCTGCACCGACAGTTTCGGGAAAAGCCCGATAATGGCAGATGTTCAGTAACGGGCTGGTCGAGGTTTAAAATCACCTCACCAAGATTAGGGATTTTTAACAAAAAAAGCCAGCATTACCTGTTGTGCTGGTATTCTTTTTGAGAACGCATATTTAAAATAGAAATAATAACACCAAAGAAAAATGAACTCGTATAACATTAAAACCAGTCAGCCTTCTGATGGCAAGTCAAATCAGAAATCGATATCAGTTGCTTCGATTTTAACTCCGGTTGAATCGGATGCTTATTTTGAAGATATAGAAGATATAATAGTGAAGGATGCGGAATCATTATTGGTGAGAAAACCGCAATTCCGAATCAATGAAAACAGTAGAAGAAGGTTCTATTAAACCTGTTTTCTTATCATCAAATGTGATATTCACTCCTAAGAGGAGTTGAATGTTTATTGTGATTCGGAAGGTATGAATTATGTAAGTTATTTCAAGAATTATATAAGCCTCACCTTTTCAAGAATGGGTAATTTTGCGCCCTGATAATTTAATTTTATGAATACATCTGATGATTTGATTGAAAACCCTGTGAAGCTTGATACGCTATGCATCAATACCATCCGTTTTCTTTCGGTAGATGCCGTGCAAAAGGCTGATAGCGGGCATCCCGGTCTGCCATTGGGTGCTGCCCCGATGGCTTATGTGCTATGGACGAAGTTCCTGCAACATAATCCCACCAATCCTCATTGGTTTAATCGCGATCGGTTTGTTTTGTCTGCAGGTCATGGTTCCATGTTGCTGTATAGTTTGCTGCATCTCACAGGATATGATTTGTCTTTGGAAGATATAAAACATTTCCGCCAATGGGGAAGTAAAGCGCCCGGGCATCCCGAACGTGGCGTAGCTCCGGGTGTGGAAACCACTACAGGACCACTCGGACAAGGCTTTGCCAACGGTATAGGTATGGCAATTGCCGAAGCCTATCTTGCAGAGCACTATAATAAACCTGGCTTTGAAATCATCAATCATTACACCTATGGAATCGTCAGCGATGGTGATTTGATGGAGGGAGTATCTGCCGAAGCTGCCCCATTGGCAGGGCATTTGAAACTTGGTAAACTGATTTATCTGTATGATAACAATCACATAACCTTGGCTTCATCAACTCAGGTTACTTTTACCGAAAATCATGTACAAAGATTTGAAGCTTATGGATGGCATGTGCAATCTATTGAAGATGGGAATGACCTGGATGCTATTGAGAATGCTATCCGTAATGCAAAGCTGGAAACCGAACGCCCATCATTGATTATCGTGAGGACACATATTGGTTATGGTTCGCCAAATAAACAGGATACCTGCGCTGCACATGGTTCTCCATTAGGGAAAGATGAGGTGAAACTGACGAAAGAAAACCTTGATTGGCCTCTTGAACCTGCCTTTCTGATTCCCGTAGAAGCGAAACATTATTTTAATAAAGCAATAGAAAAAGGAAAGCAATTTGAGGCTGAATGGGAAGATAAATTTTCTCAATATGAAAAAAAATATCCTGAATTTGCAACAGAACTTCGCGGACTTATCAATGGGAGCTTACCAAAGGATTGGGATAAGGATATTCCTGAATTTCCTGCCGATGCCAAAGGTATGGCGACAAGAGTTGCAGGAGGAAAGGTTATGCAAACGATTAGTCCGATGCTGCCCGGTTTCATTGGTGGTTCTGCCGATTTAAATACCTCTACTCATACAGAACTTAAAGATGCCGGTAA
>JABDAW010000169.1 GCA_013288905.1 Bacteroidota bacterium
TTTTATTTGAGGGAACAAAATTATAAAGAAAAATTTTCACCTCAAATAAAAAGTTAATGAATTTATTAACAAATGCGTGTTATAACGCTAAAATTAATCTTCCAAAACAAACAATGTTATTCTGGATGGAAACAGTAATTCTTATTCTTTCCCAACTATTCCCTAATTTTGTTCCCTTAAATAAATAATACTAACCAAATAAAATAAAAATGAAATTTATTGTACAGCATACAGCAGCAATCCTTTTGTCTTTGACGATGGTTTGCGTATCAGTTACCATCGGCAACAGTCAGAATGCAACACCAGCGGCTCAACCGATTCCTCAAGCTCAGCAACAAGGCATTCAGGGACATGAGCATTCCAGAGCTACGGTGACATTTTCAGAATTAGTGGCTCTCGAAGCGGCTCATCCGGAAATCAGGGCAAATCAAAGAAGCCCCAGGGAAATAGAGTTTAATCACGGCGATATCATTGAGCGGAAGCATGGTATGAATACCTCCTCCAACCATGAAGAGAAATCTATTCATCACGAAAAATATAATCAACCGGCATCACCCGCTCCGGTAACTACTTTTAGCGGGGAAGATGATAATACAGGCGTGGAACCTCCGGATGTATCAGGTGCTGTGGGTCCTACTTATGTAGTTACTACTCACAACCAGGATGTGAAGATTACTTCCAAGACCGGTGCGACGATTTCCACAGTAGCACTCACCACTTTTTGGAATCCCATAGGTGCCACTGTTTCTTCTGATCCCAAGATTGTTTATGATCCCACTACAGACCGATATATTTTTGTTTGTCTTGTGAATTATACTTCCGCCGCACCCTTGATCGGCATTGCAGTTACGGCGACAAATAATCCAAATGGCACCTGGTATCAGTTCAGCATTGATGTTGATTCTACAGGTGCTTCCTTTCTTGATTATCCTGAATTAGGGTATAATAAAAATTGGGTTTCTGTGGGAGGGAATTATTTTACAGGGAATAACTTTAGCGGTGTCGGTTTGTTTATCATTGACAAACCTGATTTGATTAATAATACCGGAATCGTTTATACAAAATTTACAGGTTCAGCATATTTCGATGTTCAGAATGATTTCTGTATCACTGCCGCTTCTATTCCAGATACTACGGTTAATGATTTATTTATCCTGGAAGATTTTGATGGTACTTTAGGAACGCTCAGGCAATATAATATTTCTGGAACTCCCATACATCCTGTTATTTCCACGCCACACACGATACATACTTCCTTCACCTGGTCAGGAACTGGAGGAGCCAACTTAGGTACACAATTGAATTCCACAGGACCCATTGATTTGGATGATGATCGCATCTCCGGGAGTGTAGTTTACCGGAATGGACATTTGTGGGTTACGCACAATGCTTATCTTCCAGAATCCAATCCGACAAGATGTTCGGCACACTGGATGGAACTGGACACCATGCAAAATGTTATTCAGGATGGAATGATTGATGACCCTACCGGAACTAATTTCTATACCTATCCAGCCATTGCGGTTGCCTCCAATGGCAATGCGGTAATAGGATATTCCAATATGGGAAGTACGTTTTATGCTTCCTGCGGTTATTCTTTCAGAGCGGCTACAGATCCCCTGAATACGTTCAGAGGAAACTACAGATACAAAGCCGGAGCGAATACATATGACGGAGGACGTTGGGGAGATTATTCCTTTGCCTGTATAGACCCTGTCAATGATTCCACGTTTTGGGTAGTTGCAGAATATGCAGAAGCTACTGCTAATACCTGGGGAACCTGGTGGGCAGAAATAAATCCTGTCTGCATCACTCCTTTTACACCGGTAGGAATCATTGGTCCAGATTTCTTATGTTCTACTTCTTTGACAAACACTTATTATTCTGTTGTTCCAGTCGCCGGAGCTACCTCTTATACCTGGACTGTTTCAGGAACGGGATGGAGCGCCGTTAACAGCACAACGGATTCTATTTTGGTAACTCCCGGAAGTGGAACAGGAACTATCACCGTGACAGCCACCAATTCTTGCGGCAGCAATGATCCACAAATATTGACGATTCATATTAACAACGGTGCTCCTTCGAATCCTGGCTCTATCTCCGGGAATATAACAGTTTGTAATGGAAGCAATCAAACATACAGCGTTACATTAGATACTACTGTTTCTAATTATACATGGACTTTACCAAATGGGTGGACAGGCACATCAACAACGAACATCATTAATACTGTAGTAAACAATACAAACGGTGCCGTCATGGTTGATGCGACAAATGCCTGTGGAACCAGCACTTGGGATTCTATCATAGTAAGTCTTCCTACAGCCCCAGTTGCAACAGGTCCCGTTACAATTAACTGCGGTGATTCTGCAGTATTGACCGCAACAGGTAATGCTATAGTTTCCTGGTATGCCAACCCAAGCGGAGGATCAGTGCTTGATACAGGTATTACATATACTACCCCTTCTTTAAATTACAACACGACCTATTATGTAGAGAATGATTTACCAGGAACAACAGATTACAGTACACCTGTTAGTGATAACTTTGGACAGGGAGGTTATAATACCTTTCCCCACTATGAAGTTTTTAATGTGATGTCTCCATGTACTTTGGTTTCGGTGTTGGTATATGCAAGTAATGTTGGACCCAGGTTGATTTCATTAATGGACGCATCAGGAAATATTTTGGATTCTGTAACTATCAATATTCCAAATGGTCAAAGTCGCATAACTCTTAATTTTCCATTGGCTGTTGGGAATGGATATGAATTATCCTGTTCCGGCACTCCGAATCTGTATAGAAATTCTTCCGGATCTAATTATCCATACAGCGACCCTAATGGTTTAGTGTCCATCACCAGTAATGATGTTCCTGATCCTGCACGATATTATTTCTTTTATGATTGGGAATTACTTGCTGCCCCTTGCGGCAGCAGCAGGATTCCTGTTGTTGTGAATGTTACTGGCGGAGTATTAGCAGGATTTACTTATGTCCAGACAGGAGGTACTTTCACATTTACTAATACCTCTATTGGCGGCACTTCATGGCTTTGGAACTTTGGCGATACCGACACTTCTACCCTTCAAAATCCTGTTCACACCTATTCCTCAGGAGGTTTGCACACCGTAACATTGATTGCATACAATGGAAACTGCTCTGACACTATTACTTTGATTGATACAATAATTAATACAGGCATCAATTCTCCTAATATCAATACTTCACTGAATGTTTATCCTGATCCTGTCAATGATAATTTAATCATTAATCTAAACACACTTGAACAAGGAAAGGAATGGAGCATTATTCTTTATGATGTCTTAGGACAAACTGTTCTCAAAACCACAATGGTTACTACCACTGGAAGCAATCAGAAGCAATTGGACTTCTCGTCTATTGCCAAAGGGATTTATACTCTTGAACTTCAAAATAATGGTGACAGATTGATTCGCAAGATTGTGAAAGACTAATATTTTTAAATAATAGGTACAAAGCAAAATGTACAAAGCAACAAATTCCAAACCGAAGTTTATTTCAATGAACTTCGGTTTTTTTTATTCTTAACATGAAATAATTGTTTTTTTATTGTGAACAAATTTTCTATTTTTACGCCTTCAAATAATATAATATTATGACAGCTTATTCTATTGAAATGACATTCCATGTGAATGCCGCGCCTGATGAGGTTTTTGAGCTTCTCACTGATCAGGAAAAGGTCGCCCTGTGGGGTGGCGGAAAAGCTCTTGTCGAACCAAAAGTCGGTGGCAAGTTTGAAATGTTCGATGGTTGGGTGAAAGGAAAGGTACTGGATTATACTCCAGGGAAATCTCTTTCCTACACATGGAGACCGGATGATTTTAAAAAGGATTGGGCAGATTCTGTCGTCTCCTATGATTTATCCCCTTCCAAAGATGGCGGAACGATGGTGAAACTGGAACATCATAAACTTCCGAATCTGACAGAAACCAAGAACCATGAAAAAGGTTGGGAGGACTTTGTATTTGGTCCTATCAATGAATTTCTGGTTCATCTTGTAGAGTAAATTTTTATTTACTCCTTTTATTTTTTCATTTAATTCCTGATGAAAATAA
>JABDAW010000170.1 GCA_013288905.1 Bacteroidota bacterium
TTGTAAGAATATCCATTGACGAGGTAGGTGAGGACTTCCTTTTCTCTTTCGCTAAGATTAAAATTGTTATTAGGTTTTGGAGTAGCAATGATTTGAAGGACCTGTCGCGCAATGCCGGGAGTCATAGGAGCACCGCCATTGTGGGCATCTATGATGGCTTCCAGGAGTTTTGCCGGAGGAATCTTTTTTAATAAATATCCATTAGCACCTGCTTTTATCGCTTCGAGAATATTTTTATTATCATCAAAAACTGTGAGCATCAGGATGCTTACGTCGGAATTTGTTTTGCGAATGATTTTTAATCCTTCCAAACCACTAACACCGGGCATATCAATGTCCATTAGTATCACGTCAGGATTCAATTCTTCCATATCTTTCTCGACAGTATTGCAATTAGGAAAGGCACCCACCAATTCGAAACCATCAGTGCCACCAATCAATTGGCTAAGGCTATCGCGAAGTTCCTGGCGATCTTCATATAGAACAACAGAGATACTCATTTCAGTGAATAGTGAATAGTGAACAGTGAACAGTGAACAGTGCAGATTCCTAATTCGTAATTCTTAATTCCTAATTGATTCTTCATGGATGCAAAATTACTATCATCAATAAGAGTGTGCAATAGCATGTTTATGTGATTTGGAAAATAATTTCAAGAGAAGTTCCATTACCAATTGTTGAAGAAATGGTGCAGGAGCCATTGAGTGCTTCGGCACGCTTCTTCATATTTATCAAGCCATTGCCAGTGTCAGCTTTTGAAATATCAAAACCGATTCCATCATCAGAAATTTTCATGATAAGGTTATTTTTTATCACATGTAATTCGATGATAGCTTTTTTACACTTAGAATATTTCGCAAGGTTGTTGATCGCTTCCTTGAAGACCAGAAAGAAATCCCGACGCTTATCCATAGTCAGTTTTATTGCCAATACTTTATCATCGGCTTTGAAAGAATAATCAATGTCCTTAGCCTCCAAAACATTTGATGCAAACTCCCGCATCCTCGACACAATATTTTTCATTGAATCATTTTCAGGATTGATACTCCAGACGATATCATCCATCGTATCCATCATGTTCAGAGAGCTTTCACTGATGCGATGAATCAATTCAGAAGTCTTTTCAGAATCATTTTTTACTTTATTCTTCGCCATCGCAGAAAGAATGCTGATGCTGCTCAAAGTGCTTCCCATATCATCATGCAGATCGCGTGCAATGCCAGACCTGACCTTCTCCATATCCTTATAACGATTGACTTGATTATTATAAATTAAATAAATAATTCCACCGATAAAGATTATACACAAAAAATAAAACCACCATTGCCGCCATACGGGACGGGCGATTGTGAATTTAATAATAGCATCATTGGCACTCTGCACACCATAGCTATTGAATGCCTTGACATGAAAAATATAATTCCCAAAAGAGAGATTTGAATAGTTGACCGTAGTGCGCTTCCCAGCATTAATCCAGCCTGTATCCAATCCTTCAAGATAATAGTAGTAAGTATTATTTGCTCCATTAATAAAATTAACAGCCGTAAATTCTATCGTGATATTATCCTCAAAATACCTAAGATTAATCATTGAATCTATAGAAGAAATCCGCTCCTGGTTATTCACCAAAAAGGAAGTGATATATAAAGGTGGCGGCGTTTTGTTTTCCTTTAATTGATAGGGATTAAAATATACCAGGTTAAATTCATTGCTGAAAAAAAGCATGGAAGTATTAACATCAAAAGCCCCGCTTCCAGAGAATATATTCACAGGCAAACCATCTAAGGTAGAGTAGTTCCTGAATGTTTTTGTTTGAAGATTAAACTTCGACAAACCATTCTTAGTACCTATCCATGCAATGCCGGAATCAAGAATCGTGATGTCATCAATGATGTTGCTGCAAAGCCCGTCTGCCTGCGTGAAGTGAAGATAATTGCCGGTAAGAATCGAATAAATATAAATCCCTTCATCTGTTCCAAACCAAATATTCCCATTCTTATCGGTATTCATATCATCAATATAGACATTATAAAAATCCTTCTTTTCCAATAAAGTTTTTTTGAAATTAATAAACATTTCTGTCTTCCTGTCAAAGTAATAAATCACATTATCACCTGGAAAAAGAAACCACATTACGCCCCTCGAATCTTCTTTCATGATATAAAACCCTTTGAATGCCAAACCATGAGGATTGGTGTGCTGTTCATAGTGATCAAACTTCCTTTCTTTGGTTGTATATCGGAAGATCCCCGTATGTGCAGTGGTGAACCAATAGTCTCCAAAAGTATCCTGCATAAAAGAAGTAACCGGTTCGTTTTGAAAAAGTATTCTGATAGAATCAGTAAGGAATTCCGGCAGAAGCATCTTCTTTTTTTTAATGTCAAATATAAAAGCTCCCTCTTGTGCTCCAATTAATAAATTGTTATCTTTATTTTTTTCAATAGTCCAGATGGCATCCCCGGCAGAATAATTATTCAAGAATGGATTGGTATATTGTTTAATCTCTCCTTTCCTTACATCCAAACTAAATAATCCTGATCCATAAGTCCCTATCCATACCAAGCTATCGCTGTTATTACAGACTATTGAATTCAATGTTGAATTGGTATTTTTAATACTTCGAAACACTTCAGAAATGTAGGAAAACTGCTGTGCATAATAGTTCACCATATTCAAACCATTCAAAGTAGCAACCCAAATATTCCCTTGCGAATCTTCAATGATACTTAATATCCTGTTATCTGAAATACTATTGGGATCAGTGGGATCATGCACGTAATGAAAGGTCTTTCCAGTAGAAGGATTCAACCACCACACGCCCATATCCTGCGTACCTAACCAAATATTTTTCTTACTGTCTTCATAAATAGAAATTACCTGGTGTTGTATTTCCAATGTTTTATCAGCGACTAATTCTTTATAAGGAATCATGAGATTTTTGGAAGGAATATATTTGAATAATCCATTATTCCAGTAGCTCATCCACATATTACCTTCCTTATCCTGCGCCAATGATGTAGCACAAACCTGCTTTTTATATTCCTGTCCAAGTATGGCTTTGATATGTTCCGGATTATTAAAAAGATGATAAACCTCTTTCGTTTTCATATTCAAAATCTGAATGCCGCCATACGAAGTAGCCATCCAAATTTTGCCGTCATTGGTTTCAATCATCTGATCTGTAGATAGAACCTGATTCCACATCCCTACCTTATTTACCGTATCGGATATGATAATAAAAAGAAGATTAAAATTTTCATCAAAGCTTCTCAAACCTTCCTTGGATGCGGTAATTATTTTATGATCTTTGGTAATAAAGACAGTATTAATCGGTATCCCCGCTTCATCAGTAGCTTGCCTTATGGTCTTGAATTTATTTTTCTTTCTTTCATAAAGACTCAAGCCTTTATTGGTGGCAATAAGCAGGTTCTGATTCCAGGTTTCTTTGATGGAATAAATGAAATTTCCACATAAAGAATTGGAATCTTTATCATCATGATAGTAGGCAGTGAAATGATGCCCGTCATATCTGAACAAGCCGTCCTGCGTGCCAATCCATAGGTAGCCATCCGAGGCTTGCATGACTTTGTTGATGGTATTGGATGACAAGCCATCTTCAATGGTATAATGAGTAAAACGAAGGTTCTTGGTCTGGGCAATTAATTGAAGATTCATTCCCAATAAAAGACAAGAAATCAGGATTGAATTAATCAATAAAATCTTCATCCTAATTCTTTTTTGTGGAATCATTTAGTTTAGTTTTGGCTCCTATTCTTCAAAGGATTCAAAATTCTAAAGAGCTTAATCCTGCCTCTCCTTTCGGCAACTATTTATTTATAAATAAAGTTTAGACCCTGAATAATATCGGGGTGCAAACTTTTTGCTACCGGGCATGTGAGAGCAGCATTCTTAAGAATATCTTTTTCCTTATCACTAAAGGTTCCGGGAGGCATTTCAAATTCAATATGCACTTCGATAACTCTTCTTGGATTGCTGCCCATGACTTTCGAGACTTTCATTTTTGTCCCTTCGATATTGATTTTATTTGTTCTCGCAGCGATGCCCATAATACTC
>JABDAW010000171.1 GCA_013288905.1 Bacteroidota bacterium
GTTATTTTATGCAATAATGTTGGCACTCTGGAAAAAAATGTTGGCACTCTTGGTAAAAATGTTGGCACTCTGGAAAAAAATGTTGGCACTCCTGGCGAAAATGTCGGCACTCTGGAAAAAAATGTTGGCACTCCTGGTAAAAATGTTGGTACTCCTGGTAAAAATGTTGGCACTCTTGATAAAAATGTTGGCACTCTTGGTAAAAATGTTGGTTTTTTGGGGTGCGAAAAATTGCACTTGGGCGATTATTCCATAAATTGCAACTTGTCAAAAACGTTGATAATAAATTATATATATATATATAAATACTTAAATTAATAATTATGGCAAGAAAATCAAAAAAGCCCTGGTGGCCCGGTACTATCCCACTTCAATTAGCATGGTGGTTAAATTTTCTTATTGAAAATAGGAGGTTATGCAACAACACTTAATATTACTACCGATGAACATGATTCATTGATAGCCGATGGAGCGATTTTCCGTTACCTCTACACCAGCCCTCCTCCCCCACTTCCATTAAGTGATGCAGCAAAAGAAGCAGCGGCTAAGGAAGCAAAGTCACCTCCGGCTGCGGAATAAAGCTTAAAATATTCCTTTATCATTTACTTCCTTTCTTTGGAATTAGATTTCCCATGGATGATAGCTTTTATTAAAAACGTGAACAGCACCATTAAGATGATTAGAAGAGTTACAAACCTGATGCCTCCCATTTTGTTGGCAATGGATTCCCAATATGGTCCCATGATGTATCCAAGGAAAATATACATTCCATTATAGACGATTGCAGAAAGAATAACCATCGGGATAAAGACCTTTGGAGTTATCTGCAACAGCCCCACCAATACCGCAGTATATCCTCGCAGCAAAGGCGTTACCCGTCCAATGAAGATAGCGACTTTTCCTCCTTTGGTAATTCTTTCTTTGAGTCTTTCGATCTTTTTTTCAGGCAACCATTTTGGTTTTCTACTTATGAGATAATTCCCTGCAAAATAGAAGACAGAATATAAAATCTGTGAACCTGTCACATCGGCTGAAATAGCAGTTATCAAAACCGATACCATACTTAAAGCCCCTGTAAAGACAAGGTATCCGACGAAGATCAATATAAATTCGTTAGGCACAGGATTTGGGAATCCCAATTCCTGGAGAATGACTAAAATGAAAATAGCAAGATAGCCGTATTCAGCAATAAACCGGATTAATTCTGATGGCATAAATAGTATCTGAGAAAAGGATCGGCTGCTTTTATTCGGAATATTATTTTCAATTTTTAATATTAAAATTTAGGATGAAAGATATGGGATGGAAAGGATTGCAAAGATAGGAATCCTGTGACTAATGAGGGATTAGAAGAGATGAATCTGTTTCATAAAATATAAAGTGGTTTGAATACTTTACAGAATATTTAATATCTATTTTTCTATCTTCGCCCTCCATTAATAATAGAAAATATCATATCTTTCAGGATGCGCAATTAAATTATAGAATAAAACTTATGCACGACTATAAAAAACTAAAAGAACAATTTCTTCTCAATCCGGAGATCACTTATCTGAACTTTGGTTCCTTCGGTGCCTGCCCTAAACCAGTCTTTGAAGATTATCAAAGATGGCAATTGCTGCTGGAAACAGAGCCTGTTCAATTCATTGCTGTCAATGGAATCGAAAACCTGAAACGATCAAGAGAAGCTCTTGCATCATTCATTAATTGTAATGCCGATGACCTTGTCTATGTCAACAATCCCACTTATGCCATCAATATTATTGCAAAGAGTTTAAAGCTTAATGCCGGGGATGAAATACTCTCCACTAACCTTGAATATGGGGCATTAGACAGGACATGGAATTATTATTGCAAGAAGAATAATGCCAAATATATTCGTCAGGAAATAGAATTGCCTGTACATTCTAAAGAGGCTTTTATAGAACAGTTTTGGAAAGGATATAACGAACAACATACCAAAGCAATATTTATCTCTCAAATAACAAGTGCCACAGCATTGAAGTTGCCGGTAAAAGAGATCTGCGAGACGGCTAAAGCAAAGGGATTGCTGACCATTGTTGATGGTGCTCATGTGCCTGGTCATGTGCCTTTGGATCTTTCTGAATTAAAGGCAGATATTTATACAGGCGCTTGTCATAAATGGATGATGACTCCCAAAGGTTGTTCTTTTTTATATGTCAGGAAAGAGTTGCAACATTTGTTTGATCCATTGGTGATAAGTTGGGGTTATGAAAGTGCTGCACCTTCTCATTCTCAATTCCTCGACTATCATCAAACACAGGGCACACGCGACTTCTCCGCCTTCCTCACTGTTCCGAAGGCTATTGAATTCATGAAAGAAAATAATTGGAAACAAGTGGGATCAGATTGCAAGGAACTGTCTAGAAATAATTATCAACGTTTCTGTGCTCTTCTATCTTCTTATCCCCTATGCCCGATTAATGATGACTTCCTTGGGCAGATGTGCAGCATCCCAATCAAGACAAATGAACCCGAGAAACTACAGCGACATCTCTTTGAAAATTATAAAATAGAAATCCCGGTAATGCGTCATGAACAAAATGTATTTCTAAGATATTCTATTCAAGGTTTCAATAGCCAAAGTGATTTAGACACGCTTTATCAGGCTCTTGAGGAGATCATCTCCAAGACTGATTTATTGAATGTTTAATATAATCTAACTTACCAACTTAGCAAGCAGGAAAGCCGCAGCAGCTGCGATGATGCCTGTCAATGCAGTCTTGATGGTTCCCTTTAGCAATGGTAGTTCTGTTATCTTGCTTTTATAATATCCAAATATGATTAAAGCCAAAATAGTTACTGTACATGACACTTCAAAACCTGTGGTACTGCTCGTAAATAATATATATGGGAACAAAGGAATCAAACCTCCCACCAGATAGGAAACAGCAATGGTGCTGGCACTATAGATAGCCCGATTCTTTTCAGGTTTCTCCATCTTTAATTCCAGTTTCATCATGAAGTCCGCCCATTTATTTTTGTCCTGACTTATTTGTAATGCAACTTGCTTGCTTAAAGATTTTTCAACTCCCATATTTTTAAGAATATCTTCCACTTCCTTCAATTCACTTTCAGGAATGGTTTCTATTTCCTGATACTCCTGCTTCAAATGTTTATAGTATTTATCAACCTCCGATTCGCCTGCAAGATAACCTCCAAGCCCCATAGATATGCACCCTGCGGCAATCTCTGCAATGCCGGATACGATGATAAGATGATTGGTATTAAGCACCCCACTAAGCCCGGCTGTCAAAGCAAATGGAACTGTCAATCCATCTGACATCCCAATGATGATGTCTTTTAATAAAACATTATTTCTATTAATGAGGAAGTTCTTAGTGTTCATTTATTCAATCTGTATTGGCATATTGTAATTCAAGAGGGCAAAATTAAAATTAATTACATTAGTATAAATGAACAGAACATTTTATGAAATAGTAGCTTTGCACCCGATGCAAAGAGAATTAAATTTCACAAAAGATTAATTGCAAAGGGAAAAAGACATTATGAATTTAAAGATTCCAAACCATAAAACAGGTAAAATAATTTGTATATTCATCATCCTTTTATTCGGAGTACTATTGATTAATAAAACATTAACGATGGATTCCAAAATACGCGATTACAACGACATTCAGAGTGTTATTCACGGCGACCCTGCAGGATATTATGTTTATCTGCCGGCATTATTTATTTATAATTTTGATGCGGATAACTTTCCGGACAGCATCGAAAAATTCTGTGGCTATGGATTCGAATTAACCAATGGAAAAGTGATTAGCAAATATCCTTTTGGCGTTGCCATCGCTTATTCCCCATTCTTCCTTTCTGCGCATCTCATTGCAAAGGATAAGAATGGATTTTCTCGAGATTATCACAGAGCTGTGAGGATTGCTGCGGTGTTTTATTGCATTTTTGGATTGTTGTTTAGTTTTCTTTTCTTCTCCAGGTACGTGAATCAAATCATTGCACTCACTTCTTTAATTCCATTATTCTTCGGGACAAACCTTATTTATTACACCTTGAAAATGCCTGGATATT
>JABDAW010000172.1 GCA_013288905.1 Bacteroidota bacterium
TCTCTTTCGATGCCACACCAAACTTCTGCTCTTCATCAATAATCAACAAACCAAGGTTCTTAAATTTAATATCCTTACTAAGAATACGATGCGTCCCGATGAGGATGTCGAGCTTTCCTTCTTCAAGCTGTTTCAGTGTTTCATGTTGTTGCTTGGCAGACTTGAATCGGTTGATATAATCCACATTGCAAGGGAAGTTTTTGAGGCGTTCCTTGAAGGTATTGTAATGCTGCAAAGCCAATATAGTCGTGGGAACCAGGATCGCCACCTGCTTGCTGTCGGTCACTGCTTTGAACGCTGCGCGGATCGCAATCTCTGTCTTGCCGAAGCCCACATCGCCACAGATCAGGCGATCCATCGGCATGGGAAGTTCCATATCCTTCTTCACATCAATCGTCGCCTTCACCTGATCTTTGGTATCCTCATAGATGAACGAAGCTTCCAATTCATTCTGAAGATAAGTATCGGGAGAGAACGCGAAACCCTGATGCTGCTTGCGTTTAGCGTACAAAGCAATCAAGTCCTTTGCAATGTCCTTGACCTTCTTCTTAGTCTTTTGTTTAAGGTTTTCCCAAGCCTTCGTACCGAGCTTATTGAGGATAGGAACGGAACCTTCCTTACTGCTGTATTTCGCAATGCGATGCAGGGAATGTATGCTGACATAAAGTATGTCATTGTCCTTATATACCAAGCGAATCGCCTCTTGCATCTTACCATTCACCTCCATCTTCTCCAACCCTGCGAAACGACCCACACCATGATCAATATGCGTAACAAAATCACCGGGCTTGAGGTTATATATTTCCTTTGCCGTAAGGGCTTCGTTCTTGTTATAGTTTTGCTTCAACCGGAAGCGATGATAGCGGTCGAATATCTGGTGATCGGTATAACACGCCACTCGCAAATCATTGTCTATAAACCCCTCGTGCAACGACAACAGAATCGGATAGCAAACTATCTCCTTCCCGATGTCCGCGAAGATGGCATAGAGACGCTCTATCTGCTTAGCGGCATCAGCGAAGATGAAGTTCTTATAACTCTTTTTTGTATTGGCAATAAGAGCCTCTGTAAGCATGTCAAACTTCTTATTAAACGATGGCTGCGGGATGATATTAAACATAATTTCGGCAGCATCTTTATAGTAATAGTTCCTCCCGAACTCAATTACTTTGAATCGGTTAATCTCATTCAAGACATCTTCTTTATTATCGAATAATTGCCGCGGCGTGAGATGCGAAATTGTACTCTGCATATCCTCATAGGCAAGAGTTATCTTCTCATATTCCAAGTCAATATATTCAAGGGCAGAGGACAAATCTTTAGTCCATATAACAGTCTCCTGTTTGATGAACTGGAAGAACGACTCGCGGCTCTCCTTCAGCAATCTCGTCTGCACATTCGGAATAATCGTGATGCGCGATAGCTTCTGTTCCGACAGTTGATCAGCAGGATTAAAGGTACGGATAGACTCCACAACATCGCCATTAAACTCTATTCTGTAGGGCAGTTCATTCGCAAAAGAATAGATATCAACAATGCCGCCTCTCACCGCATACTGCCCGGCTTCCAGAACAAAATCAGTGCGCTCAAACTCATACTCATTCATGAAAGAAATAATGAAATCAACAGAGAGCGTTTCGCCAAGATGAATGTCAATAGTATTCGAAGAAAGGTTCTTTCGCGTTACCACTTTCTCATTCAAAGCCTCGGGATAAGAGACAATCATCACGCCCCTTTCGGTCTTGGTAATGCGATTCAAAACCTCTGCCCGCTGTAACACATTGGCATTGTCTATATCCTCAACCTGGTAAGGCTTCTTGTAGGATGCCGGGAAGAATAATATCAACCTATTGGCAGCAATATTCTCCAGGTTATTGAGGAAGTAAGCCGCCTCCTCCTTATCATTCAAAATAAACAAGTGCGAGCACTCCACAGCCGCCGCCACGACAGAAGAAATCACAGCATCCGAAGATCCCGACAAGCCATTCAAATGCAAATGCCTGTCCTTCCGATCAATAAAATTAATGACCTGATGCGTACGATTATCCTGTTTATAAAGGTTGAGGAGTTGTGGTAAATCCATTAAAGAAAAGTAATATTATCATGCCGCAAAATTAGGAATTACATCGGCGTAATGAGGCTATTCATCACCATCGTTTTATTGTAAACCCAAGTGGTCGTTATCATAAAACGATGAAAGGAATTATAATTCTTAATTATCAGGTGTATAAAAATACATTGGATAAGGTCCCTGTTTGTAATAATCTAATGGTCGATCAGGTAACCATGTATATGGTAATGCTTCTTCTTTTGAAACATCTAATATTTCATATAATTCATCTTCATCCATAGAATACCAAGCCTTTTCTTTATCAATATATATCTTAACCGTATCACGTTCTAAAAAATCAAAGGTATGAGTGTTGATTTCAAAATTAGCCTGAAGTTTTTCACCATTTTTTAGAATAATTGTTCCAGCGCAAATATAATGTCGTCCATCCAATGGGATTTTATCTTCTTTCAAAGATGATGCAGCACATGGACCAACTCTGACATCAATTTCTCCTTTTTTTCTAAAGCGAATAGGTACCCCTGATTCTTCAATTTCTTTAAGTCGATATGGCATTGTATTTTATTTTTAATATAATCTCTCTAAGGATTTTCGGTTACCTCCCTATGATTTCTTTTTCATGCTGCCAAAATTAGCAAATAAAGTATTCACAAATGCTGATGTCTTGATAAAATTTATCTTTCTATTCATGATTTATCCTTAGAAAGGAGTGTAGATTTATAAAACCTGTCGGCAGAAAAAGCCGACAGGAATCGTAAACAGAGACTCCGAAAGGGATTGAACCGATAGGAATAGTAGTTGTTACCATATTGGTCACGACATTAATAACTGATACTGTGCTATCACCATCATTAGCGATATAAGCAGTCTGCGCGTTGGCATTCATTCTCATGAAGCACGTGGCAACAAGCATCATGATGAAGGTATTTAATTTTCTATTCATGATTTTAATATTTTAGATGATACTAATATTAATTTATCTCTCTACTACAAACTTCCCTCGCTCGCTACTATTATTGCTTCTTATTTCATAAAAATATATTCCTGCATTCCAATTGACAATTGATAATTGACAATTGACATTGGATAAGATTCCTTTATAGACTTCATTCCCCATGACATCGGTTATTGTCAATTGTGCATTGTCAATCGTCCATTGAGCCTTGATGTTTATAATAGAATTTGTGGGATTGGGATAGATGAGGATGCTTGGGGTGGGAGGAGGTATGGAAGGGATTCCTGTAGTGGCAGTGGAGATAAAATTACCAAAGGCTACCGGACCAATACCAACTGGAATAGTATCTATAACAATATTGGTAACGGTGTTTATTACACTTACAGAATTATCACCATCATTGGTGACATACAACATATTGCCATCTGGACTAATAGAGATACCTGACGGAGAAGAACCAACAGCAATTGTTGCAATAATAGTATTAGATACAGTGTCAATTACACTTACAGAACTATCACCATTATTCGTAAAATATACCTTTGATCCATCGAGACTAACAACAATACCATAAGGCTCCGATGGTGTAGCAATAGTAGCAGAAACAGAATTTGTTGATGTATTAATTACTTTTACTGTATTATCAAAATAATTTGCGACATATACTTTTGTTCCATTGGGACTTACAGCAACGCCTTCTGGGTATATACCAACAGGAATTGTAGCTATAAGGGTATTAGAAGCCGTGTTTATAACACTTAATGTATTATAACTATCACCGCTAACATATAACTTGCTTCCATCCGAAGAAACGGATAGCCCCGCAGCAAAACCATGTATAGGAATTGTAGCAGAGACACTATTTGTTGTGGTATTTATAACACTTACAACAGTATCATAATAATTCCCTGCATATAATTTACTTCCATCTATACTCACACATAAACCAGTAGGCCATGAACCAAATGGAATTGTGGCTGTAACAGTATTGGTAGCGGTCGTTATTACACTTATTGTGCTATCACCCCAATTAGCTAT
>JABDAW010000173.1 GCA_013288905.1 Bacteroidota bacterium
TCTTTTACAGACTGAGCAAATTTCTCGCCACTATATCCTCCATCAACAAGTACCTTTACTACCTTTGAGAGATTGCCTTTTGCATTACCAAACATGGCTAATGCCCCTTCTCTGTCAGTTACATTAGCCGTTGTAACAAGCAAGGCATGAGGCAAACCTTGTGTGTCAACAGCCATATGACGTTTGATGCCTGATACCATTTTACCTGCATCAAATCCTTTTGTTTTTGCCGTATCTGTATTTTTAACGCTTTGTGCAGCAACGATACCTTTGGCAGTACCTGTAACTTTGAAATCCATATCTCCCAAATGATCTTCATCACCAAGAATATCAGACAATACAGCGAACTTCTGACCATCAGTTATCAAGCCCATTGCAATGCCGGAAACAGGGCTTGTAATCTTAATCCCTGCATCCATTAAAGCCAATGAACCCGCACAAACCGTAGCCATCGAAGACGAACCATTTGACTCTAAAATATCAGAAACCACACGAACGGTGTAAGGATTAATATCAGAACCAGGCAACACTTTTTTCAAAGAACGCATGGCAAGATTTCCATGTCCAACTTCCCTACGACCAACACCACGCATCATCTTAGCTTCGCCAGTAGAGAATGGAGGAAAATTATAATGCAATAAGAACTTGTTATACCCTTCTATCATAGCCCCATCAATCATCTGCTCATCCAACTTGCTACCCAAAGTAACAGTAGTCAAAGACTGGGTTTCGCCACGAGTAAATACAGCAGAACCATGAGCAGAAGGCAAGTAACTCACCTCTGACCAAATCGGACGAATTTCATTTCCCTTCCTGCCATCCAAACGAACGCCTTCATCCAGAATCATTCGACGGATAGCTTCCTTCTCAACTTCGTGATAATACTTCTTCACGAATGGCAACTTCAATTCTCTTTCTTCTTCTGGAATAGTTTCCATGAATGCGTCACGAACCGCTACAAAAGCATCATGACGAGAATGTTTATCGGCATTTTGAGTCATCGCAACAGCATAAACTTTATCATAAGTTTCCTTGCGAACCAATTCTCTTAATTCCTCCTCATTTATTTCGTGGCTATACTCACGTTTAGGTTTATTGCCACACATTTCAGCTAATTCCAATTGAGCTTTACATTGAATCTTAATGGCTTCATGAGCAAATTGAATAGCCTCCAGCATTTCCTTTTCAGAAACTTCACTCATCTCGCCTTCCACCATCATGATGTTATCAATTGTGGCAGCGACAATCAGGTTAATATCGGCTCTCTCGCAATCAGCGATAACAGGGTTAATAACCAATTTACCATCAACTCTTCCAACCCGAACTTCCGAAATAGGTCCTGCAAATGGAATATCTGAAACAGCAATAGCAGCCGAAGCCGCCAACGCAGCAAGTGCATCAGGATAAATAGTTTTATCTGCTGAAATCAATGTAACCAATACCTGAATTTCAGCATGATAATCGTCTGGGAAAAGTGGACGCAGTGCCCTATCAATTAATCGGCTAATCAGGATTTCATAATCCGAAAGCCTTGCTTCTCTTTTAAAAAATCCACCTGGGAAACGACCTACAGCAGCATATTTCTCCTGATAATCTACCGAAAGTGGTAAATAATCCAGTCCTTCTTTAGCTTCTTTATTGGAAACAACGGTGGCAAGAAGCATGCAATCACCCATTCTAACAACAACAGAACCATCGGCTTGCTTTGCTAATTTACCAGTTTCAATCGTGACGGTACGCCCGTCACCGATATCAAATGTCTTTGATTTTAAATTATAATTCATCTTTTTTATTTGTTATTAAATACAAAAAAAGGCAATCGAACAATTGCCTTCTTAATTTGTTAAATTTTTATGCAGATTATTTACGGAGACCTAAAGCTGCAATAACTTTACGATACCTGGTGATATCAACATGCTGAAGGTATTTCAGCAATCGTCTGCGTTTACTTACTAAATTTATCAACGCTGTTTGCGTTGAAAAATCTTTCTTATTGGTTCTCAAATGCTCTGTCAATGCACTGATACGGATAGAGAACATTGCGATTTGGGCTTCACTGTTGCCAGTATCGGCTTCAGACTTTCCATATTTTTTGAAAATGTCTTTCTTTACTTCTGAACTTAATGCCATTCTTTTATTCTTTTAATATTTTTTATCGGGGGCAAAGATATAAAAACTTTCGGTAAATAAAAACTTTTACAAGTATTGGATGGAAAGTCGTTATTCCAGATATTGTTATTTAAGAGGCTATACCAGGAAATTAAACCATTTCGAAATATAATATAGTCTTAGAACCTGTTCATGATCTTTTTTGACTAATTTTTTCAGTGATTTCAACAATTACCAGTTGATAAAAAGGAGCCTGTTTAAGTCAAACCAGCGTATTATTTTGCTGTCTTTGCGCCATGCAAAAACAACCCAGAAAAGTATATCCAAGTGATCTGACAAAAGAACAATTTGAGCACATCCGCAAAGACTTGGAAAACTTTAAAAAGCGAACGAAACCTCGAACAATTGATTTGTATGAGGTTTTTTGTGGAGTGCTCTATGTATTGAAAAGCGGTTGCCAGTGGAGAATGCTTCCGAGTGATTTTCCAAAGTGGCGTACCGTTCATGAGTATTACCGGCAATGGAGCGAAAGAAAGAACGATGACCAACCAAGCCTTTTGGAGGAGGTCTTAAAAAAAATTGGTTGGCGAGGTCCGCATCAAACATGGTCGGAACGGACAAACCAGTTTTTGTATCGTTGATGCACAAAGCGTTAAAAATACAGATACGGCAAAAACAAAAGGATTTGATGCAGGTAAAATGGTATCAGGCATCAAACGTCATATGGCTGTTGACACACAAGGTTTGCCTCATGCCTTGCTTGTTACAACGGCTAATGTAACTGACAGAGAAGGGGCATTAGCCATGTTTGGTAATGCAAAAGGCAATCTCTCAAAGGTAGTAAAGGTACTTGTTGATGGAGGATATAGTGGCGAGAAATTTGCTCAGTCTGTAAAAGAACTTATTGGTGCTGAAGTACAAGTAGCGAAGCGAAATGAATTGCACACATTTGCAGTTATTCCACAAAGATGGGTAGTAGAACGTTCCTTTGCATGGCTAGAAAAATGCAGAAGACTTTGGAAAAACTGCGAACGAAAAATCAATACAAGCCTTCAGTTTGTGGTGCTTGCATTTATTTCTTTATTGATAAAAAGATTATTAACAGGTTCTAAGCAGATTATCACTGCATTTGCTTTTTTTATGAGGCTGGAATATTTAATAATTGTATTCTTTTGCCAGATTCGATTCTAAAATTATAGAATCGAGATCTGACAATAGAATTACAGAGATGTCTTTTTCGACTGATGGGTTGATGATAGGGTTTTTGACAGGTTGATGATGTGTTGATTGATAGGTTGATGATCTGTTGATTGATGGGTTGATGAGAGCCACCAGGGAAGGTTCATTGGGTCTATTCTTTAAGAAATTTGTTCTTCAAATAGAGAATAACCCGAAGCATTTTATAGCTTCAGACGAATGCCGCGTTAATGGTAATCAAAATTGTCGTTAGGATAATAAGAATCCATAACCACTTTGAGACCTTTGTTGTTGATGGGTTTTTGGTTTTCATTTGTAATGTATTTATTCATTTGCTTTTGGTTTTATTAAACTTTTTTTAATCAATTTTTACCTTATTACCTATATGATATTTAAAAGGTTACATTACCTCTTTCCATTTCTTTCAGATTCCTTTAACGGTCCCCTGTATATTAAAAACTGTAAGGTTTTTTGCCCCTTTTTGATATCAAACCATCCCCTTTTTTACCCTGTTATTTCTTAGTTTGAATTGCATAAATGATACTGAATATGGCTTGTTTGACTCATTCGAGAAAAAACAGTTAAAGGATACCACTTCCAAATTCAAATCACGAATCAGGTCAGATTTTCTGTAAGGAATTTTTAACCAATGAAAGATTATGCTCACATTTGAGGGTAAAATTGGGAACT
>JABDAW010000174.1 GCA_013288905.1 Bacteroidota bacterium
AATGATCGTTATTTCATTTGTTACCGCTAAGGATTTTAGTTCTCTCCCCATCACATCCATTATTTGTAATGTAACCGGAGAACCGTTATAGGGTAAGGAAACGGCTATCGTATTATTGCTGGGATTAGGATAAATAGTCATTGTCGTTGAAGATGAATCTCGGTATTCCATCGGGGTTCCTTTTCCAAGATAAATTATAGTACTGAAATCATTCATTGAATCAATACTGCAAGTCCCGGTACCTGCTCGTAACGTTAATTTATAAGTCCCGTCAGCACCGAATTTAATTCCCCCATGATGAGTGGTATCTCTTGCAAAGGCATGTACATCGAAGGTTCCATAAGTGGTCAGGCTTGTAATGTCATTTAAACTCAACCAGCCTGAGGCTGCATTCCCAATAGGATTTAAAAAGTAATCACATTTTTGCACGGTAAAGAAATAAGACATATTGCAGGTGATACTATTAGGCGAATAAAGCCTGAAATACTCTTTACCGGTGCAACAATCAGGACCCGGACATGTCTCTGTGCAATGCCTTGGTGGAGAATCGCTCGCCCACACCGTGAAGGTGCTATTAACAAGAGAACATGGCTCGATATATATTATTTTTACTTCTTGGCTCAAGGAATCGCCAGACATAATTTTGATGCGGTAATAGTTCCCGCAATCCAATGAAATATTATTTGTCTGACAAAAACTTCTAAGATCATATCTCCCTAAAAAATAATAATAAGGTCCTGTGCCAGCCATGTATTGATTCCACACCGAAACCTCCACCCCACTTGGGTTTCCTGATATATCGCACTGCTGAATGGAGACATAATAAGCATTGGTACAAAAGGAACATGCGCTGCCATCCAAAAAAATACTTTGTCCGTTTTTAATAGTAATTGGCATCGGAAAAGCACTGCTGTCTCCGTTAATCATAAATGAAATATTGTTATTGCAAGGGTTAATATAAATGACTTGCCGGGTATTGATGGCAGTATCTCCGGTCGCAAGTTTTATCAGATAATAATTACCATATTGAAGAGGGAAACTGTTCCCATTACATAAATATTCAATATCAAAACCGGAAATAAAATTCATTGCAGCTGGAAGTATCCATTCGGATATTTTATTGCCGGAAACAATACCTGAAACATCACATTGCTGAATAGAAATAAAGAAACTATCAGAGCAAGAAACAGAGTTTGAAGCATCCAAAATTATCCTTGGTTTAAAATAATTATTTGTAATATTTATAGGAACAGGAAAGGTCGTTTCATTCATTCCATTAATCTTAAAACTCACTGCATTAATGCATGGAGAAAGAAAAATATATTGATCAGATTCTGTCCAGGGCTTATCTCCGGCAAGTTTAATTCTATAATAATTTCCAGCGAGCAGATTCAATCCATTTGATTGTGCGAAAGCATTAACATCAAACTGCGCAATGCTGTCAATCTGGCTGCTATCAAGCCATCCCGATGCTTCTATACCAGAAAGATTTCCATTGATATCACAATTCTGAATAGAAATAAAATAAGCCGTATCAGGCATATAGCTTTGTGAAGCGTTGATATAAACAGGCAAGGTATTCGAATAAGGAACATTAATGGGGTTTTGGGGAATAAAGCTTTGTTGATTATTGATCGTAAACGAAGGTGCAGATACCAAATAATCAGGTCTTTGATACACTCTGATGTAATCTATCTGCATGGCATTGGGATAGATTTCCGGAAGATTCAAATCATAACCCGCAGTACTAAAATCAAACCCGGTACCCGCAGTTAAGTGCATTGCAGAATTTGGAATAAGGACACTATCCTTGGTAGTTTGAACTCTCACTGGCACATTATCAATAAACCAAATTATCTTATCAGGATCCCACATCATGGAATAGGTAACCCATGTATCACCAAAGGTTTGTCCAGGCAAAGAATACATCCATTTGCCAAGAGAAGGAGAAATCGTTTTTCCTCCGTAGCCATAATGATTTGACATTACCAGATCATCACCGACACCATACTCGAAAACATCAATTTCATTCCAGGCACTATGCGAATTCCGCTCTCCCAACAGCCAAAATGCGGGCCACATCAAATGACTCTTAGGATTCTTACAACGAATTTCAAAGAAGCCATACGTCCAGGAAACCCCATTTGGCAGGGACTCTGGAAGCGTGTCATTATCACAAAGATCAGTTTTTATTTGAGCACTTGAGAAATACTTGGTAATATATCCATAAGGTTCATTCAAACCGGCTTCACGCTTTGTAATAAGACTTAAGGAAGAAGAATCGAAGGAATAATTTGCATCAATGAAATAATATGGATTATTATCAGGACCAATAGTACCACTACAAAAAGCGTTACTCCAAACACTGCTTTTGGAACCATTGAATTCATCATCAAACACTAAACTCCATCCGGGTTTACCAATTGGATTTATCAATGTTTGTGAGGGATGCAGATCTATGTATTGGTTTTGTTGGCAGAATGTAATCTTATAGAATAAACAAAAGATAATTAAAAATATGCAGTTTAGTATTCTTATTAAAGTAGTTCTTTTGTTCATTGATATTTCTTCAAACTATCAAATTAAACGTACTTTAGTTGTCCTTATTGCAAAGCCAACTAAATGTCAGGAAACTTAAAAAAGTTCCTTAAAAAATATTGAAAACGGATTTATTACTTCGACCTAAGGTAAACAAAAGGAATAATCATCTCCTCCATCGAAACACCTCCATGCTGGAATGTATTGGTATAATAATTCACATAATAATTGTAGTTATTAGGATAAGCAAAAAACTTATCTCCCATCGCAAATACATAGGCACTGCTCAAATGTAATTTAGGCAACATTGCATCTTCCGGTTTCTTGATTTCAAAGACTTCGTTCTTTTTATAATTAAGATTCTTGCCTTGTTTGTATCGAAGGTTTGTGTTGGTATTTCTGTCACCAACAATCTGGATAGGTTCCTTGACTTTAATCGTGCCATGGTCAGTGGTGATAACCAATTTAATTTTCTTGTCAGCAATCTTTTTCAAAGCTTCAAACAATGGTGAATGTTCAAACCATGAAAGAGTTATAGAACGATAAGCAGCTTCATCATCTGCAAGTTCGCGAAGGACCTCCATTTCAGTCCTTGCATGAGAAAGCATATCAACAAAATTATAGACTATGACATTAAGTTGGTTTTGCATCATATTGCCAATGTTATCCACCAAATCTTTACCTGCTACATGGTTGGTAATTTTGGTATAAGACATCTTGAAATTCTTCCGCAGTCTTTGAATTTGATCGGCAAGGAATTGTTCTTCATAAAGATTTTTACCTCCTTCATCCTCATCATTGCTCCACATCTTTGGGAACCTTGTTTCAATCTCTGATGGCATCAAACCTGCGAAAAGAGAATTACGTGCATACTGTGTAGCAGTAGGGAGAATGCCATAGTATGAATCCTCTTCAACAAGTTTAAAATACTCAGTGATTAATGGCTGAATCACCTTCCATTGATCATATCTAAGATTGTCAATCAACAAGAAGAAAAGAGGTTCTTCAGTATTTTCAAGCAAAGGAAAAACTCTTTTACGCATCAATGTATTGGACATTACCGGAGCCCCGTCATCAGGTTTCCTGACCCAGTTGGTATAATTCTTTTCCACATATTTACAGAAGAGATTATTGGCTTCGTTCTTTTGCATGGTAAGGATTTCATACATGCTTTCATCCTGACTTTTTTCCAATTGAAGTTCCCAATAGATTAACTTCTTATAGACTTCAGCCCATTGTTTATAATCCATCCTGTCACCCAGAGACATCCCTATCTGACGAAACTCCTGTTGATAATCCATATTAGTCTTTTCGCTTATGAGACGTTTGTTTTCCAAGTTCTTTTTAATAGCCAATAAAATCTGATTAGGATTAACAGGCTTAATCAAAA
>JABDAW010000175.1 GCA_013288905.1 Bacteroidota bacterium
TATTACAAACCAAATTAATAACTTGAATGTTTATCCGAATCCTTCCAATGGACAATTTAAAGTCAATTATACAGCGACTGAAAATGCTTCTTTAGCATTAAAGATTGTTGATATTGACGGAAGAATTATTCTTTTTCAAAACAAAAATCAAGTATCAGGATTTAATGAATTCTCTTTCGATTTAAGCAAGGAAGCTAAAGGAATTTATTTTGTTGAATTGCTTGTTGGGAATGAGAAATCTATTCAGAAACTGATTTTAGAATAATCAACCATAATGAAAAAAATAGTCCTTATTACCCTTTTGTTCCTTTCCACTGTATGTTTAGCTTCTGCTCAAAACATTTGGATTCAAAAAGCAAATGTTGGAGCGATGAACAGAGAAAATGCAGTAGGTTTTGCGATAGGAACAAAAGGGTATATTGGACTTGGACAGCATTGCGAAACCCAAACTTTACTTGTTGATTTTTGGGAATATGATCCAATGACGAATGCATGGACACAAGTAGCCGATTTTGGTGGGACAGCAAGATTTGCAGCTTCAAGTTTTGTCGTTGATTCCTTTGCTTATGTTGGGTTGGGGTCTGATAGTTACCCTGTTTATAATTTCAGAAAGGATTTTTGGAAATATAGTCAAAGTACAAATACTTGGACACAGGTTGCGGTTTTTCCAGGAGTAGAACGATATAATGCTTCAACATTTGTCATAGGAGCAAATGGTTATGTAAGCACGGGCTGGAATCAAATAATTTTTTTTGTTGATCTATGGCAATACAATTCCACTTTAAATTCCTGGTCACAGAAAACAAATTTCCCTGGTAATCCACGTTGTGCAGGTGTTGGTTTTGCCATCGGTAATTATGGGTACATCGGAACAGGAGATGATAATAGCAGTACCTATAAAGACTTTTACAAATATGATCCATCGGATAGTGCATGGACTCAAATTGCAGATTTGCCAAGTTATCTTTGTAATGCTGCCGCCTTCGTTCTTAATAATAAGGCTTATGTCGGAACGGGTTCAACGACATTTCCCTCAATCAATATTATCAATCATTTTTGGGAATACTCACCCTTGTCAAATACTTGGGATTCAATTGCTGACATGAGTCCGATTAGCAGAATAAAACCTGTAGCATTCGCAATCGGAGATATTGGCTATGCAGGTACGGGTGCATACAACAGTAATATTTCAAATGACACAGTAGATTTTTGGGAGTATTCGCCGCTTGATGTAGGTATTGATAAATCATCTTCCAAGTTGAGAGAACTAAGCATTTATCCTAACCCATCAAAGGGACAAATGAATATTAATTTTGCTTATTCAAACAATAGTTTGATGCTTGTTGAAGTATTGGATTGTAATGGGAAAGTTGTTTATAATAAGATCCAGAGAAAAGCGACAGGCATCAGTAATTATAATCTTGACCTTAGTAATCTTTCTAATGGAATATATTTTCTAAAACTAACTTTTGATAAGGATATTGAGTATCGGAAGTTTGTTTTGGAATGAAATTTATTTCCCTGTTTTCACCGTCTTAATGCTACCCTTGCTAATGGATTTCTTGTATTGAATCCATAGTTCAATAATCATAAATTTCTTGATTACAGAATATGAAACACTTACTTTGGCAAAGAAGTTCATCTTGCTGACTTTCCAAGTATAGAATAAATGTTTCCTGATTCGGGCAATGGTAAAACTCAGGGTGCTTTTGTTTAGAATCTTAATGTCTTTATAGCGCTTCAATCTTTCTTCAACGGTTTCAACTCTGATAACCCGAAACAAGATTCCTGCAAAGTTTAATTTGACAATATCCCCATGAATTGCAACAATAAAAAACATTAAGATCTCATCCATTCCGAAGGGGACAGAATTAAGTATTGAAGTACGGTAAACGCCGTGTACCGCTATTCCTGAATCATTATTTTTAAGAACTTTTTTCAACGCATTTTTTTTTGAAAGCCCGATTGTTTCAATATCCTCTTCCAGTTTTGAGATGAATTTATTTTCGGTATCAATCCATTCAGCATTAGGATATACCATCAAAACATTTTCGTTCTTCTCCAAATACTCTACAGTGTTTCTTAAATAATCAGTAGTGAACAAATCATGCGCACCAAGCCACACAAAGTATTTGGTAGTTGCTTGCAATAAAGAATATCTGAAATTGTAGGGAATACCCATGTTCTTATCATGCCTATAAACTTTTATTCTATTATCCTTTTCAGCATAACTCATCGCAATTTGGTAGGAGTTATCAGTAGAACAGTTGTCGGTAATAATCAGTTCAAAGTTGGTTAAAGATTGCTTCAACACCGATTCAATGGCTAAGGCAAGAAATCTCTCCTCATTATAAACCGGAATGCCAATAGTAACAATGGGTGATTCAGCCACCTTATTTTATTCTTTTCAGATACCCCGATTTAGAAACCGATATGAGGAGTTTGTCATCTATATCACGCTGCACCTCAAAACCTTTATTAGTCTTCAAAAACTCCTTCACAGCCGACATAGGATTATTCCCAATTCCCCAACTACGGTCAGGATAAAATCCTTTTGGCATATCTTCAATCAGGGTATCAAACACAACCAGGTAACTGTTCTTGGTAACAAAAGGAGAATACATTTCCAACTCCTTCAATACATGGTCATGGGTATGGTTAGAATCCAATGCAACCAAAACAACCTTCTTTCCTTTGGCATGAACCTTCACTTGTTTTACCACCTCTTCCGAAACTGAAGATCCTTGAATCATCTTGATTCTTTTAGCCATCGGATGTTTCTCAATCTCCTTTTTATTATGCGCCCTAATGTCAATATCAATTCCAAGCACACTGCCTTTTCCTATCAACTCCAGCAAAGAAGCATAATAAATCAAGGAGCCACCATGGGCAATTCCGGTTTCAATAATCAGATCGGGTTTCAGTTCCCAGATGATTTCCTGCATTGCCACCATATCCTGCGGATACTGAATGATAGGTCGCCCCATCCATTTGAAATTATAAGAGTAATTCGACTTAGCCGAATGCACCAAAAACTCATGCGCAGCCTTATTAATTTCCTTGTTCTTTCCTTGTTCCTTAATTCTGATTTCGGTTTCTTTCTTGAAACTTTCGATAGGGTCTATTGTACCTTTTTTCATTCTATTATTTATTAAATTAATTTATTCAATTTACTTGCATCTCCCCAAAACTCCATAGGTTCGTAGTCGGGGTAAGGATAATATCCTAAATTTAGTTTTATGCTTTTGCCTTTTGATGACAGATAGTTTTCTACAAAGGATTTCACGGTTTGTGGTTTGCCACTACAGCAATTGATGATGCCTATGTTAGCATTGGTCAAAGCTATTTTTCTGATGTTGGTTACTACTTCTTCTACTGATAAAAAATCTCTTATTTGCTCCCCTCCCGACATATTGAATTCTTTATCTCCATTTGCTACGGCTTTCTCCAATTGTGTGAATAACGATTTGTCGGATTGTCCTTTTCCATACATATAAAACAAGCGTACCCACTTAAAGGAAAATTGCTCTTTGGCATTCAGGACTGTGATAAATCTCCTCAAAGAATCTTTTGCAATAGCATAAGGATTTTGTGGATCGGAAGGAGATGATTCACTCAAACAACCACTCTGCATTCCATATTCAAAACAAGTTCCGGTAACGGTAATGTCTTTCAAACCACCCTCAATCATTCGTTTCAGGAAATAATAATTGGGTATTAAGTTTCTCTCAATATGAAACAACTCCTTATAATTCGGCAAACCCTCCCAAGCAAGATGAATCAATTTATCAGGAAGTTTGAAATATTGAAACAAATCAACATCCGTCTTTTCAGAATCATTTATATCAAAAGGAACATACTCGACTTGT
>JABDAW010000176.1 GCA_013288905.1 Bacteroidota bacterium
GTTTTTTTCGCTATTCAAGCAAAAATTATATATCATAATAATCAAAGATTAACAAATGGTGATTATCGCCAAATGAAACACCATAATCAAAATGGATACCAAATTGATTTATTGGAAAAATACGCCTCAAAAAAAGGTGGGCTTCCATTATACCTTCTATATAATTTTGTTAATCTTTCTTTTGATAAAAAAGAAATGTGTGAAATTGAATTTGGAATTGAACAATTTGGATGTTCAATTATTAATGCATTATATATTAAACAAAATTTTCCAATTATTAAAAATTGGAAAGCACCAACTTTTAATGACCTTCATCCATCTCCAGCCTTACCTTGGTTTGTGATTCCATGTTGCTTTCATTATAAAACTAAAAAAGAAATATTGGAAATGCTTTCCTTCAAAGACAATTCTCCTGATTCCCTTAAAAATTATAACATAGATGAAATTCGAGGTGATAAAGATTGGAAAGAAATCTTACAATTTGACAATGACTCAAATAATGACGATGAAGAGGATAAATCAAAATTTGATTCTATAATGAGTTTAGACTTTAGCCCTAAATATAGAATAATTGTTTCACCTAACCCTTTATCAAAAGATAATAAAGTCAAATAAAAGAATTTAAGGTTTTCTATCACTCATTTTCCCCCTCCCAAAACCCCATTCTCAACGTAAAACCTCCTTTAGCTCGGTACAAATCTTGTCGGCTGGTACCTCAATCTTGTTGGTTGGATACTAAATCTTGTTGGTTGGATTGCCAATCTTGTTGGCTTGATGACAAATCTTGTTCGCCGGATATTCAATCTTGTTGGCTTCATGTTGAATCTTGTCGGCTCGATATTCAATGTTGTTGGTTGGATGACGAATCTTGTTGGTCGGATGACAAATCTCGTTTCCAAATACCTTGATTTCTTATCGGAAAAGGAAAGAATTGAAGATTAGGGATAAATGTTTTGATGCTTTGAACTTAGCAAAGGAAAATAAACCTCTTCAATTATTAGCTCTAATCAGATAGTATGAAAGTTCCGTAGGAACGACCTATTGGTAGAAATAAGGAAACAAAATATCTCCTAAGTTCCGTAGGAACGACCTTACTTTATTATCCTTCAAATACCAACAAATGATCGTTCCTACGGAACTTTAGGATTTTGGCTCATATAATTTGCTACCAAATGATCATCCCTCCGGGACTTATTTGAGAGAGAAGATTAATAAAAGATTCTTCCAAACCCTTGAATTGACAAACCTTTTCATATCTTTGCCGCCCAAACAAATAATATTCTTATAAATAACAGACAAGAAAAAGTAACGATACACTAACCTATAGGGTCATACGACATTCGATAATGCGTTTTGTGATTTTATTCTTGAAGCATCAAAATAAACATAAAACAAATTTAAAAATAATCATTATGGACTATTCGATTGAAATCGTTTTCTACAGTATCTTCTTTAATTACTTCGTGCCCTACATCCTTGCAAACAGGGTGAGGCTGGGCGTTTCGATGCCACAGGCGGTGCAGTTGAGCAGCTACCTTACGACCTGGAATACCTTGTTCGGATTGTATTCTGATCCCGAAACATTCGGCACCATTTCCATCGGCGACATGAATGACTTTTATGACATCGTCAGGAAGTATGTTGATGGATTGAAACAACAGATTAAATCAACAGTCGGCTTGGTTTTGACCACTACCGATTACAAGGTTACTCAAATCCACAAGGATGTAACGCCAAGAGGAAGTATTCCCAGACCTGAAGAAGAAGCCGCTGTATCATTGAGGAAATCAACACATGGCGTGAATTATTTCAGTGCTTATGATGTTGCCAATCCTACGAAAGCCGGCAAACCAAAGGATGTGAAAAGAATAGGAATAAGGTTGTTCACCCGCAAACGTTTAACAGGAGAAGTGGTAGAAGTAACGATGGCTGATTTGGTGATATTACCAGATTCAGGAAGCATGAAATTTGACTTGCATTTTCTGGATACACAGGCAGGCGATGAAGGATTCGTAGCCGTCTGCTTCATTAATGACAAAGGCGAAAAGGGAGAGTGGTCACAGATATTTCCTTTTAGCATCATCTAAGAAAAATTATGAATGGTGAATTATAAATTATGAATACAGGCGAATTCTCAACTTTCAATTCTCCACTCTTAACTTTTCTTTCCTCCTTTTATGATTGCATCCCCGATTATGAACTTAAATCCTAAAAGGTGATTCTATCCACGCTCCTTTCGGCTTTTTCTGCCGAAAGGTTTTGATAATTGGAACTACCTATCGTTTATCTACCATCTTGATTTATTACAAGAACAAAAGTCAAAACCTTTCGGCAGAAAAAGCCGAAAGGATCGTGGACAGTAAGAATTATGATTCTCGTTTTGTAAATGTGAATTCTTTTTTTGTAGTTTTGTCGCCTTAACAAAAACAAAATAATTCAATATTAAATATGGATAAGAAAGATTTCACAACTACCATTTTGGTAGATAAAACACCGGAAGAAGTATTCAATGCCATCAACAATGTTCGTGGATGGTGGAGCGAAGAAATTGAAGGAAGCACTGACAAACTAAATGATGAATGGACTTATCATTACGAAGATGTTCATCGCTGCAAAATGAAAATAGTGGAGTTCATCCCGAACAAGAAAGTAGTTTGGTTGGTAATAGACAATC
This sequence comes from Bacteroidota bacterium, assembly GCA_013288905.1. GTDB lineage: Bacteria > Bacteroidota > Bacteroidia > AKYH767-A > JABDAW01 > JABDAW01. Next base: position 2,675 of record JABDAW010000176.1, read on the forward strand.
ATTTTAGTTTTACAAAAGACAAGAGCGAATGGAAGGACAATAAAATTATTTTTGAGATAACAGAAAAGAACAATAAAGCACAACTCCAATTTACACAAGTGGGTTTAGTTCCTGAATATGAGTGTTATGATATTTGTCAGAACGCATGGAGCACTTACATTCAAAAGAGTTTGCTCGACCTGATAACCAGAGGTAAAGGACAACCGAATGCAAAAGGCAAACCAGCGACAGATTTTACAACTATCATTTTAGTGAACCAAACTCCGAAAGAAGTATTCGATGCTGTCAATAATGTTAGTGCTTGGTGGCAAGGTGAAATTGAAGGTAGCACACACAAACTCAATGACGAATTTACTTATCGTATGGAGGATATTCATTATTCAAAACAAAAAGTAGTTGAGATGATCCCAAATGAAAAGGTGGTGTGGCTTGTAACTGATAGCAAACTGAATTTTATTAATGACAAAACCGAATGGACAGGAACAAAAATCAGTTTTGAAATCTCTGAAATAAATAATAAAGCACAACTCCGATTTACTCACTTGGGTTTAGCTCCCAATATTGAATGTTATGATGCCTGTTCAAATGGATGGAGCCTACTTATACAGCAAAGTTTATTCAGCCTTATAACAACAGGAAAAGGCAAGAAAGTTTTTTAAATAATAATAAAAATGAATCCAAGCCCTTACAAATTCTGCATCTTAAAAGAAATAACAATTAAAAAATAATAACGATGAAAAAGAAAATTCTCTTTGTAGTAAGTCTCCTTTTTGGACTTATTTTTATTAACTCGGGACTTAATAAATTATTTAATTACATGCCTGTCCCCAAAGACTTGCCTGAAAACATGATGAAGCTAATGGGGGCGTTTATGGAAATAGGCTGGCTAATGCCACTAATTGCAATTGTAGAAATTACAGGTGGAATACTTTTTATTACCAATAAATTCCGCGCACTGGGTGCAATAATGATTTTCCCAATTATTATCGGAGTAGTTTTAACTCATGCTATAAGCTTTCCTGCAGGACTGCCATTAGCGATTGTGCTGCTGGCAATAAACATTTGGGTAATT
>JABDAW010000177.1:0-3434 GCA_013288905.1 Bacteroidota bacterium
GGAGACAGGTAATACGGAGATGATTAGAGATGCTTATAGAAACCTTACTTCCATTGATTCTGCTATGGGGAATTTCAAAGGGGCTTTTGAGAATCATAAAAGCTATGTTCAATACAACGATTCGTTATTCAATATTGAGAAGGAAAAGAAATTTACACAGATGCAGATGCAGCATGAATTCGACAAGTTACAGGATTCTACCAAAGTGGCAGTTGCTCAAAAGGATGCATTAGCAAAGACAGAAATCGAAACTCAAAAACAACGCCGGAATTATGCCTTCGCCGGTATGGGATTGATAGTTTTATTTTCAATTATCATCATTATTCAAAGAAATAAAATCGCAAAGGTCAGGAAGCAAAAGGCTCTGGAAGTGGAGCGTACACGCATCAGCCGAGATTTGCATGATGACTTGGGAAGTGCTTTGACAAGGGTTGCTGTCTTGAGCCAGATGTCGGGAAATAATCCGAATGACAAAGAAAAATTGGATGAGAATTTAAGCAAGATAAAATCCATTTCTCACAAGATGACCGCCCAGTTAAATGAATTGGTATGGAGTGTCAACCCTGTTCATGATAAACTTCAAAGCCTCTTGGGATATATCCGTGAATATGCAGGAGAATTGCTTGAGGAGAATGCCATTGAATACCTCATTAATTTCCCGGAAGATATTCCAGACATCAGCATCACTCCTGAATTCCGAATGACGATTTATTCCATTACCAAAGAAGCCTTGAACAATGCCATCAAGTATTCTGAATGCAATGAAACTGAGCTTACCTTTTCATTAAATTCCAGGAATGAATTCATCTGTTCCATTAAAGATAATGGAAAGGGGTTTGATACCAACTCTACTCGAGAATTTGGCAATGGATTAATGAACATGAAGCAACGGGCGAAGGATTCAGGTATTGATTTCAAGATAGAAAGTGCAGATGGAATGGGAACAAAAATCAGCTTGAAAGGAACAATAGAAATTAATTCCGAAAGAAATATAAAATTGCAGGCATGAGCATCAGAGTGTGTATTCTGGAAGATGATAAAATCGTTCGTGACGGGATGGCGGAATTGGTGAACCAATCCGATGAATGCTTTCTTGTCGGAACTTATGAAACCGCCGAAGAATTAATGAAACAATTTAATATCATGAACCCCGATGTGGTGTTGGTAGATATTCGCTTGCCAGGTCGGAGCGGCATTGATTGCATCCGTGAATTAAAATCCAGATACCCCGAAATTAAGACCCAATTTCTTGTCTGCTCGGTATATAAGGATAATGAAAATATCTTCGATGCCCTATGCGCAGGTGCCACAGGATATATTGTTAAGTCGGATGGCGTGAAACATCTTATAGAATCCATCAAAGAGATACATCGTGGCGAATCGCCGATGTCAGGAGTTATTGCACGGCAGGTGATTGCTGCATTCCAAAATCGTAAAACCAAAAATGAATATCTGCAACTCCTCACCGAGCGCGAACGGGAAATATTAGATTTCCTTTCCCGTGGACATAGATACAAAGAAATTTCATCGCGCCTATCAGTAAGTTTAGAAACTATCCGAACACATATTCACAATATCTATGAAAAGCTTCAGGTGAGCAGCCGGACAGATGCTTTGAATAAAGTTTACGGAAGATAATACCAAACTTTACAAAGATTTCCTCCTTTAATTTCTAATCTTATCAAAGTTTAAGGCTTTGGCAATTTTTCCGCAAATCTACAACTAAAGTTGTATTGCGGCAACATAATAACCATCCTAATTTTGCCCCCGTAAATAATTTAAAATTCTAACAATAACAATTATTGATAAAACTATGAAAAATGTATTTAAAAATTTGATGCTTGTTCCAACATTCTTGAACGTAACGAATGTTATTTGTACCTTGGGTATTTTATTATTCCTAAACTCATTCGCCTATTCTCAACAAAATGTATTAGACAAACCTATTAATGGAATAAGATACAAAGTAGATGCGTTTTTTTTAGGAACATGTGTTGAAAATCAAAGAGGACAATCACATACTGTTTATCAATGGAAATATATATGTAAAGTAATAAATGTAACAGGGAAAAAAATTAGATTTTATGGAGGTAATTTTACAAATCCACTAAATAATGCTCACTTCTATAATAATAATTGTTTAAACTTAGAAACAGGTGGCGGTAGTATAGAAAGTGGTGTTTTATTTCCTGGAAATCATTATCAGACAGAAATGTTTGGTTTTACATATACGAATGTTCCACCACGCCCTGGGTATAGTTTTAGTAGTCCAAGCTATGAGTTCGTGAGATAATTTCTATATAAATCCATGTAAAGAAATTATTAATTATTTTTTTAATATTTATAAAAAATTCCATGACAAAATCAAATTTGCTATACTTAACAACTTTAATGATGATTGTGCTTTTATGCACTATCAATCTTAAGTATCCTAATTCGCAAGCGAGGTTATTTAATAAACCAAGAGTGCTTGCTACAACAGCCATTGAAGAAGGGCTTGCACCAAATACAGAGCAACCAGCAAGCGACTCATGCGAATGCCAATATTCAAATGCTTCAAACTCTTCTAATAATAGTTTTACCTGCAAGTATGTAGTAGTTTGGACTTTAAAAGATTATTATGATAAGGATGAAGATCGTCATACTAAACGTATGCGGATAGAACAGGTTTATAAAATATCAAATCATTGTGTTGATTTATATACAAAAATGAATTTGAAGATATTTAATCATAAGCAGGATGCTATAGATTATAGGCAGGAAAGGATTGATGAAGCTCATGAAAAAAAATACATTATTGACAGAGTTGAAAATGCTTTAGATTCGCATAATGATTTAATTGTGAAAAAATCATGTGAGTGTGGTGGTCAAATGGATGGACTTGACAGGATTGAAGGTAGATAATATTTTTTAAGATTGTCTTTAAATAAAATGAAGGATAGTATGATTTTTTATTTATATAATTCCTTTGTTGTTTAATTTTGAATTTATAAAATGAAAAACGTACTTTTATTCTTACTAATAATTTTATTCCTATATACTTCCTGTTCTAATACTGGCGAAATTTCGTTTGTTAAAACTAATTTACCATTTCATTGGGTTCAGTTAAAAAATGAAAATAATGAATGGGAGTTTTACATACCATGTCCCTCTGATACGAACGAAATATATTATTCAATAGATATGGATACCATTGGTAAGAACCTATTATTAAAATTGAATGCCTCTTGCCCTTATAAAATATCTTATGGATATTATTATATTGTTACAAAAATTATTAAAAAAGCCGATAGCTTGACATTCCACACCAGATCAACCGAAGACACCACCCGATTTGATGTTATTTCATTTAAGTATATGGACAAAAGTAAAGATTTTGGTAGATGGTCTATTTATCTATCATTAACGAAAAAATATTTTGTGATAGATAATTG
>JABDAW010000177.1:3444-3737 GCA_013288905.1 Bacteroidota bacterium
CCTTTATCAGATACTAATAAATATAAAAAGGTAGTTGAACCTTGTGATTATTATTAAATCCGGTCAAATTATGTAAACCTGCGCTGGACGAGATTTGCAATCTCGTCCCCCGAGCCGTGGATTTTCAATCCTTTTAATTCCAAACTTCCCACGATGAAATATTTTATCATCTCCAGAGCTGCTGGATATGCGTAACGTTCTGCTCCGAGGGATTTGCAATCCCTTGCCTTCTCACTAAGGATTTTCAATCCTTTTATTTCACTTTGATTGTTTAATTTTGCGTCGTTGGATTG
>JABDAW010000178.1 GCA_013288905.1 Bacteroidota bacterium
TGTTACCGTTCGAGTTTGCATCGTTACCGTTTGAGATTAAAACGTTACCGTTTGAGATTGAAACGGTGACGTTTGAGGTTGAAACGTTACCGTTTGAGATTGAAACGTTACCGTTCGAGGTTGAAACGTTACCGTTTGGGATTGAAACGTTACCGTTTGGGATTGAAACGTTACCGTTTGAGATTGAAACGTTACCGTTTGAGATTGAAAAATACATCTTTCGATGCGAAGTATGTATGATTCGACTCGTACATACATCTTTCGATTTGAAACATACATACTCTTAAAAAGCAGTGGTTTTTGAGTATAAAATACCGGTTTTAGGAGGCTATATCATGACTTTTCAAAGGTTAAAGTATTAAGATTTCAATGATAAACCTTTCCTTTTGGATATTTAGGGGTTTAAATCGAATGTGTGCGGTCGTAAATTGATAGTGTGCGGTCGTAAATGCGACTCGTGCTGCTCTAAATCGAAGTCGTGCGGTCGTAAATGCGAGTCGTGCGATCGTAAATACGACTCGTGCGGTCATAAATCGAAGTCGTGCGGTCGTAAATGCGAGTCGTGCGATCATAAATGCGAGTCGTGCGGTCGTAAATCAAAAATGAGAGTAAAAAATGGTATATGGTTTTTTTAAATTTTCGTAGTGTGATAGCAGCATTTTTCTTGCTGCTGCAACACGACGATGCTGAATCGGAGGGCTATCATTTTTATATGTCATTTTCTAAACCAATTTCTTTTACTACTTTTGCCGCCTCAAGAAATATATGAAAATAGATTACCTTTATTTAATGAAATCCGAGCTGGCTCTCATGCTCATCATTTTCCTTTTATTGATCATCAAAATAAGGCAGCACATCTTCTCCAATTCTGCTTTGTTTAATATCGTAAATGTCCTGCTATTCGCCAACTTCATCCTTGGTTTCTTCATGAATGGCGAAGGAGTTCTTTTCTCTGGAATGATGCACACGAATGCCCTCCTTGCCTTAGAAAAAAACATCCTCAATTTCGGGGTATTAATCATCTCTCTCCAGGCTTATTCATGGCTGAAAGACCATAAGCATTTCATAGAGTTCTATGTCCTCTTGCTCTCCACTTTATTAGGAATGTTCTTCATGATTTCGAGTTGCAATTTCCTCTTGTTTTATCTCGGATTAGAGCTATCAACTATCCCTCTTGCCGCCCTCTCCAACTTCGATATTGAAAAGAAGAAGTCATCCGAAGCAGCCTTCAAATTAATCATCTCCTCTGCCTTCTCTTCTGCGGTATTGTTATTCGGAATCTCCTTATTATACGGCACTACCGGCACACTTTCATTCCAAGAGATGCCAGCCCTTCTCACCGGCAGCGACCTTCAAATCTTTGCATTGATAATTATCTTCTCTGGCTTTGCATTCAAGCTCTCTGCCGTGCCTTTTCATCTCTGGACTGCAGATGTTTATGAGGGTTCGCCGGTGGCAGTTACGGCTTATCTTTCGGTCATCTCCAAAGGCGCGATAATGTTCATCTTTATCACCGCACTTTATTCGGTATTCCAAAGCATGTTTCATACCTGGTATCACATCCTTTTCCTCTCCTCGGTATTGACCATCATTATCGGGAATTTATTCGCACTGCGCCAACAAAACATCAAGCGTTTCCTTGCCTTCTCGACCATTACGCAGGCAGGTTATATCCTTCTTGGTATCTCTGCCAACAGCCCCATTGGAACTGCCTCGGCAATCTATTTTATCTTAGTCTATATCTGTTCCAATCTTGGTGCATTCGGCGTGGTTTCATTGGTATCCGCGATGACCGGTAAGGAAAATATTGATGACTACAAAGGTTTCTACACCACCAATCCATTACTCTCCTTAACCCTCACCATTTCCCTCTTTTCATTAGCAGGAATCCCGCCGACTGCAGGCTTCTTCGGCAAGTTCTTCTTGATTTCGGCAGGAGCCTCGCAGGGCAACTATATTTTCATTGCCATAGCGTCCCTGAATATGGTCGTTTCGCTCTACTATTATCTGCGAGTGGTGAAGGCTATCTTCATGGACAAGACAGACACGCCGATAGAGCGATTAACCTCTCCATTATCCATGAAAATAGCCTTGGTAATCTGCGTTACTGGCATCGTATTTATCGGGTTAATCAGCCATATATTCCAACACATTTATTCGTTATCAAATTAGCTAACGATGGCAACGCAGATAAAAATGATTGCTTATGACAAGATAAGATTTTTTAAAAGATCATATCTTGTCATAAACAATCATTTTTATCTGCGTTCCCATTTAATCACTAAAATCTAAATAATCAAAAGATGGCTCTCACAAAATATCATATTCACGAAGAAATAGATGGAGTAAAATGCTCCATTGCAGAGAAGAATTGCACAAAAGACCGTGCCGAATTCCTAAAGAATCTATTAACTTATAATGGTTTTGAGGTAAAGATAGGAATCTCTGCGCCTCCCAAAGCTTTGGCAAAGCCTGCCGCGCCGGATGCTGCCCCTGTTGAGGCGGAAGCTGCACCAGAAACCTATACTGTAGGCGTTACCGACATAGTCTTCAACCCTGTCCATGCCTTATACAGCAGGCTTTTGCACACTCCTGACGGTCATGTGGTAACTGTTGCCTACTGGCTGCAAAAGGAAACGGTTTCTCATGATGATGTGCCGTATTATCAGCGGTAATTCCCGACTAAATTTACTAAATTTAATATCTATTATTATCCTTTTATTGCTGCACCCAAAAAGGGGAATGCAGTCATAAAAGAAGGATAGAGAAATCTGGAATATCTTCTTCATAATTTTTCGTTTCTTTGCAGAATGAAATTTTATGGTGGACTAAGGCTGCAAAAGGAAACGGTTTCTCATGATGATGTGCCGTATTATCAGAGGTAATTCATCTGTTATAATTGAAGTTTTATGACTTTGATACGAACTAAAATTCTTCTTCCTTTTTTATTTGGAATCTTTTGTTCACAATTTGTGATTGGACAAACATATAGCACATTAATTTCTGATAAAGAGATTTATGATTTCTTAAACTATATTACTAAAACTGATAAAAAGCATAGGGAAGAACCTTTTCTTAAATGTAAACAAATTTATTATAAGATTCATTCCTGGGATTCGGCAAATTTCAAATTAAAAGATACAGCATTTAATAATAAGTTTCCATTTTATGAGTCGGAATCTCAGTATTTATTTTACAAAGGAAAAGGAGTTGATACAATGTTTAAACAAGAAGACAGAGCATTTATTTTTAATCAATTTACTTCAATTAAGGATTCAATATGGCATGATCCTTTTTGCCATTCAAAATTATTAAAGGATAAAAATCAAAAGAGACCTAACCGATATTATTATTCGATTCCATTATTCTCTATTGATAATAACTATGTTGTTATTGCGATGTCTTATTACTGTGGTAGTCTTTGTGCTTATGGTGGATATTATATCTATAAAAAAATAGGGAAAAACAGATGGGAATATGTTGTTGCAATAAATACTTGGGTAAGTTAATTTGATTCCATTCCTTCCAGCCCATTCCCTCCCCCTCCCTTCAAAAATCCCTTTCCAAAACCATCGGATTATTCACCTGATTGCGGAATAAGAATGGGGATTTAATTAGGAATTAAGAATTAGGAATTAGGATTTGCATATCCCACAAAATCCTAATTCCTAATTCTTAATTCCTAATTAGTTT
>JABDAW010000179.1:0-3142 GCA_013288905.1 Bacteroidota bacterium
TATATACCACTAATACAAATACAATATAAAAACTGTGTGGACTTGTCATTCCGACGAAGGAGGAATCTTATTGAAATATGGATAGGATTCCTCCTTCGTCGGGAATGACAAGCCGCAACTTGGTTTATATAACCCGACAGTCATTTATAATTTATAATTTCTTTATTCGTACCGCAATGCGTCAATAGGGTCTAATCTGGAGGCTTTCATAGCAGGGTAATAACCAGAAAGTAACCCTACAATAAAGCATAAAAGTAATCCTGAAATTATCCAGAGCCATGGAATAATAAAGCCTACTCCCATTGCTATTGACAGCGCATTGCCTGCTGCTATGCCAAGGATGATTCCTAATATTCCTCCTAATTGACAAATCAGAATCGCCTCTACCAGAAACTGTCGCCGGATGATGGATGATGTGGCTCCTATCGCTTTGCGAATACCTATTTCGCGGGTTCTTTCTGTAACAGATACGAGCATGATATTCATCAATCCTATTGCCGCGCCAAGCAAGGTGATGAAGCCTATCAAAGTCGCGGCGATGGTGACGAAGCTGATGTTCTTAATGAGAATTTGTGCAAGGCTGTCACTCTTTATGATGTCGAAACTTTCGTCTTCATGAAGCGGCACTTTTCTTATCACACGAAACAGTCCGGTGGCTTCACCCACTGCGCCATCAATGTCGAGGGCGTTATTTACCATGACGGTAATGGTGTATGATTTCCTCCTGTCCGTGAAATATTGTTTGACATTTACCAATGGAATAATGCAAACTTTATCGCCGCCAAAACCCATCGAACTGCCTTTTTCTTTAAGCACAGCGATGACTTTATATTTGCCATCACCTATCGCGACTTCCTTGTCAATAGGGTCTTCATCATGAAAAAGAGTTTTGGCAATTTCGCTACCCATAATCACACGGTAGCTGCCATCCTGACATTCTTGAGCAGAGAAATTTCTTCCTGATTCGATGGTGTAGCCGGAGGTCTGCATATAATTCACATCACCTCCAAAGACTAATATGTTAGGATTAGTTTTCTTGGTTTTATATTTCAACGAAGCGATTTGTGAGCCTACAGTTGAGATGGCAACTACCGATGGGAAATTAAATTGTTCCTGGAATCTTGTAGCTTCATCATAAGTAATATCTCTGAAGTTCTTATGACGGTGATCTCCGCTCCCCACGTGGATTCCAATGCCGGAATTTCTTATGGTGAAAGAATTAGCACCCATGCTTGTGAAGTTGCTGTTGATAGAGCTTTTGATTGCATCAATAGCTGTAAGAATCCCTACCAAAGCCATGATACCAATAGCAATAATCAAGGCAGTAAGAATGGTTCTTAAGAGATGGCTTCTGATGGATTGAAGCGCGACTTTAGTGTTTTCGAAGTAGTTCATACCTATGCGAAAGCACTCTCACCTGTGATGTCTAAGCCTGTTATCAGCAGGTGAATGTCATGTGTGCCTTCATAAGTCAATACCGATTCGAGGTTCATCATGTGGCGCATGATGGAATATTCTCCGGTGATGCCCATCGCTCCATGAATCTGTCTTGCTTCTCTTGCAATGGTTATAGCCATGTTGACATTATTTCTTTTCGCCATAGAGATTTGGGCAGGAGTGGCGCGGTTTTCGTTCTTCAAGACACCAAGTCTCCATGTCAACAATTGCGCTTTCGTAATCTCTGTTATCATCTCTGCCAATTTCTTTTGGGTTAATTGGAATGCAGCTATCGGCTTATCGAATTGTATTCTTTCTTTGGAATATCTCAATGATGAATCATAACAATCCATTGCGGCACCAATGGCTCCCCAAGATATACCATAACGAGCTGAATTAAGACAACTCAAAGGTCCCTTCATACCTTTTACTTCTAATATATTTTCCTTTGGAATTTTGACATTATCGAATACTAATTCCCCGGTAGCTGATGCACGAAGCGACCATTTGCCGTGTGTTTCGGGAGTAGTGAATCCTTTCATTCCACGCTCAACAATCATTCCTCTCACTATACCTTCTTCATCCTTAGCCCAGACCACAGCTATATCAGCGAATGGCGCATTTGAAATCCACATCTTTGCTCCATTCAAAATATAATTATCGCCATCTGCAACAATCCTTGAAAGCATTCCATTAGGATTAGAACCATGATTAGGTTCTGTCAAGCCAAAGCATCCCATTAGCACGCCGGTAGCCAGTTTCGGAAGATATTTACGCCTCTGATCCTCAGTTCCAAATGCATATATAGGATACATCACCAAGGAACTTTGAACAGAAGCCGTAGAACGAATTCCTGAATCTCCACGCTCCAATTCCTGCATGATTAAACCATAAGAAATCTGATCTAATCCACCACCTCCATATTCAGTTGGAATATAAGGTCCGAAAGCCCCGATATCAGCCATTCCCTTCAATAAATGCTTTGGGAAAATGCTTGTCTGTGCAGCCTCTTCAATGATAGGAGATACCTCTTTCTTGACCCATTCTCGGACTGTATTGCGAATGAGTTTATGTTCTTCTGTTAATAAATCATCTAAAAGATAATAATCGGGTGCTTGAAATCTATCTGTTGCCATACTTTTGATTTATGAATTTAATTTAATGCTGCAAAATTAGAATAAAGTTGATTAACTCATTTCCATTACCTAAAGAATCAACTAATCTCGAAGTCAAAAATCTTCATTGCATTCTGAGTAGTAATTAATGCAACATCCTCGACAGTAGTTTCTTTGATCTCAGCTATTTTCTCGGCAACATTCAGTATATAATCGGGTTGATTTCTCTTGCCGCGAAAGGGAGTTGGCGCAAGGTAGGGAGCATCAGTTTCTAAAACCAAATGCTTTAAATCTATAGCAGCAACAACCTTATCCAAGCCCGAATTCTTATAAGTAACCACACCTCCTATTCCAAGATAAAAACCAAGGTCAATTATCTTCTTTGCTTGCTCAATAGTACCGGAGAAGCAATGAAAGATGCCTCGTGGTTCCATGCTTTTCATATCTATAAGATTTTTATAAACTTCATCAAAAGAATTTCTTGAATGAATAACAATCGGCAGTTGATATTGATGTGCCCATTCTATCTGTTTCTTCACCGCAAAATCTTTTAATGACTCTTTGATAGTTCCTTTTCTATTCGTCAATAC
>JABDAW010000179.1:3152-3658 GCA_013288905.1 Bacteroidota bacterium
TTGCCTTGAATTGTACCTTATTCAACCACTCTTCAACAGTCTTTAATTCCTCCTTAAAATTCTCCTTCACTGAGCAAGGATGCAAGCCCATCATTGCAAAACAAAAGCCCGGATATTTTTGCTGCAACTCCATCATTGAAGCAATAGAGGTGCTTTCTATATTAGGCATGAAGAACCTGTTAATGCCCGTCTTTTGGGCTTGTTCGATAAGGTCTTCACGATCATTATCAAATTCTCTGGCATACAAGTGGATGTGTGTGTCTGTAATATTCATCTATCTGCAATCACTATTTATTGTTAAAATATAATTCTTTATAATCCCTATTTCTTTCGCCGTGCCTGACCCAAGAAATCCTTTTATATCTTCGTAGGTAACCTCTTCAAAATATCGCTCGATACAATCATTCGCAATGGGATAATATGACCAATGCCAACGCTCTTCTTCATACCCTGAATCACGCAATTTTCCTTTCTCGTTATAAGGATTGCAGAAGCCATATTTGCGG
>JABDAW010000180.1 GCA_013288905.1 Bacteroidota bacterium
TAGCAACAGGACGATGAAAACATTTATCGCCATTATTCATATCCCGGTGATGTCTTCCAAGCCGCTTCTTAGGGACAACCATATCATTTCGATGAAGGCTGTGTCGTGTGCTCTGTTGAATTTGATGATGCCTGGTTTTATCACTCCCTTCTTATCCGCGACATTATTTTTATGGAGAGCAAATGTGTTGGCAAGAAAGGTGTTTACGCCTCTTCGGGTCTTTGATTGAGAGGTCTTGAAATTACTTGGTTCGATCTTGAGATCAGTGTAAATGGCTCTAACATTTCCGGTTGCTTTTCCATTGGTAATGTCTATGTCGAATGCAGCGGATTCCAGCTTCCCTGATTTCATTTTTATTATCTCCGCTTTGTCTAAATAGTTATTCAGATCCGTTGCCGCTATACTTCCGCAAGTGCCCGAATACCTGAGAGAGAAGACCTTCGACGACAAAGGAAGCTGCATGGAAATATTGATAGGAGTGATGTTGTTAATTTTGAAATTCGCAGTGATTGAGGAGTTGACATATTTCCTTATGGTATCTGTATTTTGAAGTGCTATAATATTCAGATGATTCATGGTGATTTTGGCTTTTTCACCACCGATTTCAAATCTTTGATTATAACTTATCTCACCATTATCCATTGACAATTTATCAACCTGGACAGAGTTATTAAGTCCTATAAATAGTTCGTTTGGCATAGGATTAAAAGTAGAATCTATCTTGAAGGGTTTATCATTGTTCATCAGAATATTCAACATTGCATTACTCACTTTCATGGAATGAATATGAAGCAGTTTATGTTGAATATAATTGGCAAATTCGATCCCCTGAATTTGAATGGAAGGTATCGAGATTCTTAATCTTGTCTGCCTGAAACCGCTTGCAGCAAAGAAGGTTTCATCATTATGCCTTGGATTATAATTAAAATCTTCTAAAGTAATTTGAGAATCAGAAAGGGATAAATTAAACTTCTTAAAATGTATGTCATAATCAGAATTAGGCATTGGAATATAAACTGATTTTACCTGAATAATATATTGGGAAATATCCTTATCATCAGGACCTCCTTTTAATAGATGCATAAACTTTATTCCGATCAAAGAAGCGTCGTTAATTGAACCCATCAAAGTGGAATCTTTATTGTAAAATTCAATGGTATCGGCATCAATTTCATTATACCAAAAATGATAATGAAGGGCATGGATATGAATCAAAGTAGCAGGATTAATTTCCATGAAACGAGCTTGCACTTTTTCTTTTAAATACTTATTAAAAAAGAGGTCGGGCTTGAACATAATCAGACCAACTGTTGTAAGGATAATAATAGCAAAAGCCGCTATGGTAGATGCCGCAACGATTATCAATATACGATTACGAGACATTTTGTTTATGTTGATTCATCATAATATTAATTAAATAACCTTCTTTTTGATAAGAGGAAGGATTCTTTTTTGTTTGACCGGAACGATGTTTCCAAGAAGGAATCCCCAGGGTTTTAGTCCTTCAATATTATCGAATATCACCTTCACAATTGCTGTTACAGGAATAGAAATAAACATGCCCGGAATTCCCCATAATGCTCCACCGATAAATACTACAATCAGGCTGACTAAAGCATTTATTTTTACTCTTGACGCGACGATGTATGGAATGATAAAATGATCATCTATAGATTGAATTATGGAATAAACTATGATGACTAATAAGGCATAGATTGCGGAATCTTTGGTGATAAAAGCAATGATTAATGGAGGGATAATGGACAGGTAACCACCGATTAAAGGGATGACATTTACCATTGCTCCGATGATGCCGAGTATGATCGCATAGTCTATTCCGAGACAAATTAATCCTATGGAATTCAGGGTGGCGATGATGACCATTTCAAGCATTAATCCGATGAGATAACTTTGAATAATTCGCTTAGATTTAGAGATTACATCAAAGACTTTTTCATGATGATCAACGTGGAAAAGTTTCCTGATGAACTCTGCTAAAAGTGGCTTGTAGTATAGGATCATAGTGATATAGACAGGTATCAATATCATCGCAAACAAAATATATGATATAGTTCCAAGAGTCGTCTTGATAACTCCATCAAGATTGTTGACCATCCCATCTCGTTTATCATTGATCCAATTGTTTATATCATCGGCTTTGATGTTGATATTTGCAGAAATCCAATCAACTAATTGCAGTCCTCGCATACTTATTTTATGTCTTAACTTAGGATAGGCATCTGCAAATAAAGATACCTGCGTTGATATAAGATAGAGGATGCTCCCGGCAACAATTATTGTCAATATAACAGCTATCAATATTGCAAGCTTCCGATTGAATTTATGTCTTGTCATTAGCTCAACGAAAGGGTTGAGTAATATGGCAAAGATGACTGCATAAACTAAAGGAACAAGGATTGCTTTTCCTAAAAAAAGAATCACTAAAACAGACAAGCCAAAGAGCAATGCAATGGTTGCTTTTATAGAGAAAGGATGTTTAGTTGAAGCGATCATAACTCTATTTTATCGAAGGATAACGTAGAATGCAAAGATAACCCCAGGTATCCAAAAGCAAAAGGTCAGAATTAAATCAATCCAGAAGTCAAATGTCAATCCACCTTCCCATAGACCTACACAAACAGGTGGCAGAAATATAGCCAGAATAATGTATAAAAAGAAGGCTTGATTGCTGTGATCTTGATCAAGTTTTTGAGATTGGTCGGACTGGCTTTCCTTTGTTTCAGGGTAATATGAAGTCATTTGAAGATTCGCATTAAATAGATTATTATCAATTCCTGTTTCATCATTTGAGATGGATGCTACTACATTCTCTTTACTTGGTTCTTGGGGAATAATTTCTTTTGAAATAGATGGATTTACTTTTACCAATTCATCATCATTAGATGAATTATTAATACTGATTTCTTTCTGATCAAGGTGCTCAATTGGCTTGATCTGCGGGCGTTGTGCAACATCATTCGCACTGTTATTGTTTCTCTTAATCAAGGTCAGATTATACTGTCTTGAACATGATGTCAATCCTAATGATATTACAAATAGGATGGTTACGATTGTACTGATTTTACTTTTCATTTTTATTAATTTTTATTTATATTTTTATATCTTATTTTCTAATTCTATTTTAAAACTGATAGGATAATAAACCGCAAAGATTCTTCCCATCATAAGTTGGAGAAAAACATACTCCATTCCTGCCCCATCTATGCTGATGTGTAGCATAAACAATGTTTGTAGAAAGCATACCGATACCCGCTCCTACGAATACATCACTCTCCCAATGTTTATCATTTACCATCCTGAAAACCCCTACAGTTGTGGCAAGTGCATAAGCTCCAATACCATACCAAGCGCTCTTATGTCTATACTCCCTATAAACAATTCCTGCTGCCACAAAGGCTTCGGCGGTATGTCCTGAAGGCATTGAATAAAAATCACTTTTATCAGGACGTTGTTCATGAGCTATGTATTTAAGCGGCTCTACTATGGCTAACATTAATGCCTCAGATTTTACAATTAATAAGGTTGTATTTACTAAATCACTATTGCATTTTGCCTTGAGTAGAAGCAAAACACCAAACTCTGCATAAGGTGAAAAAAGCAAGTAATTATCTATAGGTCCACCCTTCC
>JABDAW010000181.1 GCA_013288905.1 Bacteroidota bacterium
GTTGACCATTGTTCCGACCTTTAACAAGGTTGTAAAAAAAGCTTTATATCTGATCACTTTCCTTCCGGGCGATGTCGGTAAAACTCTTTTTGTCCGCGCCACCTACACCAATACAGTAGGCGGCAAAAGCCTTTTCACCACCAACTGGGTGACAGAGACCATCAGGTAAATGCGACCGAATAGTGAATAGTGAATAGTGAATAGTGAATAGTGAATAGTGAACAGTGAACAGTGAACAGTGAACAGTGAATAGTGAATAGTGAATAGTGAACAGTGAAAAAAGATAATTTGTTTTTGCACTGTTCACTATTCACTGTTCACTATTCACTGTTCATTCAAAAGTATTCGGAATGAAAGGGCTATTATTTT
This sequence comes from Bacteroidota bacterium, assembly GCA_013288905.1. Lineage (GTDB taxonomy): Bacteria > Bacteroidota > Bacteroidia > AKYH767-A > JABDAW01 > JABDAW01. Next base: position 370 of record JABDAW010000181.1, read on the forward strand.
TCCATTCAATAAAAAATAGGAAAACCAAAGAGTCAACATCACGGTGTCTCGCAATGGTGCTATTGATATATGCCTCTTCTGATGCGGTAATCATGTTGAAGTTTCTATAATATTCCACAATCCTTCTTATCCGCGAATAGCCAAGATGCAAGCAATATATCTGCACATCCTGAACGCTGTTTTTTATCTGTTGGAAATACAGATTTTCATTCCCCGCAGCATAAGTTATATCAGTAATTTTATTGAAATGATCATCTACTTTTTGATCAATCATAACTTTGTTTTCCATGATACAAAGCACATCCTTGAAGTCCTTCTTAGCCTCCTCGAGGTTCTCATGTAAGCCCTGCATCTTTTCCTTAAATTCATTCCTGATGATACGCAACTGCTGATGGGACAAGGAATCCAGATCAGGGAAATCAAAAACCGTAAAGCTCCCAATCATGGATTGCTTTTCCTTAGTAGCCTTAATAACATCATATAAAGAAAGCCATCCCTCCCTGCCCACCATGATACTTTGATCAAAAATAGGAACCACATCATCAGCTATGAAATGGCGAATCAGCATATCAGGAACGGTCTCTTTCACCGGTTGAGTTTCAGGGTCGTAATGAATTAAATCCAGAATACCATCATCAATAAAACTCTCGATGGGACCCACATTATCCTGCCCGATGACATTGTCATAAGCATTTTTCACATCTGTCTTTACGTTCTTAAAAAAATTCTCATGTTTTCCCAGATTTATTAAGTCCTCCTTGGTTTTGGCTTTCTTGTTTCTTAAAAACATCAGGGATTTATGTAAACTAATCAGGGTTTCTTTTGGGGCAACACCTGGTGAATCTTTGTAAATATTAGAAAACTCTTCGATAAGTTCTTTCAGGGTAAGTTCTTCAAAATTTTTCCGGGTAATGGTCTTGTGAAAATTATAGCTGACGACAGAGACCTTGTCAGCCCCCAGGATAATGCCAGCCTTAGCGATAACCACCTCAATGTAAAATGGGATATCAGAGCCTTTGGTTTTAATGAAAAGTAGATTCATCTGTTATTGATTTATTGGAAAAAGAAAAGCCACCAATTTCACAATTTAGAAATTTCAATTCGTGAAATTAGTGGCTTTCTTTTCAGTTGTTAGTTTCTAATAAACAATCATGTTCACATCGTCCACATAATCCTTGCGGAGCGGGTAACCTGTCCAATAATCATCCAGAATAAGTTTCCTCAAATCAGGATGATGCAGGAAGGTGACTCCGAATAACTCATAGACCTCGCGCTCCAAGAATTCGGCAGTCTTGTATATAGGCTGAACTGATTCTATCTGGGTATTATTTCTATCGGTAATCTTTGCTTTCAATACGATTGTATGTTTCAAAGTTTTGGAGGTAAGGTGATAGACCATCATCAAATGATCTTTCCAGTCAACACAAGTTTCACAGAAAAGATAATCAAAGTCGAAGTCCTTGTTATTCCTCAATTCCAGCATCATGGGCAGCAGTGATTCAGAAGGAATCATAACATTCAGGAACTCTCCGCTTTCATCGAATGTAGCGGTAGGAACTATGTTTGGAATGGCAACTTTTAATTCTTCGTTAGTCATGATAGTTTATGAATTTGGAAGAGCTATATATTTTTCTGGTTTGCGATTAGAAGTCATCTTTATTTTCTCCTGCAAAGTAATCATGGAATGCAACAAAGCCTCCGGTCTTGGCGGGCATCCCGGAATATAAACATCCACTGGAATCACATGATCAGCACCCTTCACCACAGAATAAGTATTGTAATAAAAAGGACCACCAGAGATAGCGCAAGCACCCATTGCAATGACATACTTAGGGTCAGCCATCTGGTCATATAATCGCTTCAACACCGGAGCCATCTTCACAACGATAGTCCCTGCAATAATTATCAAATCCGCCTGGCGAGGAGTAGCACGTGCCACCTCAAATCCAAAACGTGACCAATCATACTTGGCACTTGCAGCAGACATCATCTCGATAGCACAGCAACTGGTTCCAAACACAAGGGGCCACAAGGAATTAGCCCTTGCCCAATTGATAACATCATCTAATTTTGTTACTAAGATTCCACCATCAGGAGTGTGCTCCACACTACCCGGAAATGCATCTGGCTTTGCAATATTTATTTCTTTTACATCCATTTTAAAGCTCCTTTCTTCCATGCATAAAGTAATCCCAAGAATAATATAAACATGAAGATTATTATCTCGATTAATGCAAATATCCCGGTAGCCTTTGCCGCTACAGCCCAAGGATACATGAACACCAACTCAACATCAAACACCAGGAATATCAGGGCGAACAGATAATATCCTACATTGAATTGTATCCATGTATTTCCTTCTGAAGGTACGCCGCATTCGTAAGCTTGTCCTTTCTGTGAATTCTTTGAAGTGCGCGCTACTGCCCTCGAAACGAGTATCCCTCCTGCCGAGAATAACACCCCGCAAATGATTAGTAATATTAATGCTCCGCTTCCCATATTTTTATTTATTATTTATGCTGCAAAATTACTAAATTAATAATTAACAATAAACCACTTTGGCGGATAAATGGTTTATGTTGCGTTCACATTATTTTAAAGTATTTGGATTGATATATTTTAATAAAAGAACTCTATTAAAATCTTTATCATTATCGGTAATCAAAGTAAAATCATTTACGATTGCAGTAGCAGCTATAATGGCATCAGGGATTTTAAGTTTTTGATTCTTCCTGATCTCTATTGTTTGTTTGATAATCGAAGCATCAATAGAAAGAATAGTCGCATCTTTAATGAAATCTAAATACACCTCCATATCATCAGCATTGGCGGGAGTCCAGGACTGCAACTCTATCTCTGAAATGAATGAAATCATTTGTTCATCAGCAATTTCATTATCCATAAACAGCGTTCCTTCTGATGGAAAATCATCATTAAGATATTTAATAACGGCACTTGTATCCACTAAATACCTCTGTCCCATTCGTTGCGCATTGATTGAATCTGCCGAACAATTTCTTCTCCCGTCATTTTGGTTTTTATCCTTGCTTTCAAATCCGCAAGGTTGTTTTTCTTTACTGGCTTTTCATCCCATAGGATAATTACCTTCACCTCC
>JABDAW010000182.1:0-3267 GCA_013288905.1 Bacteroidota bacterium
CAAATTTAAATTCGTCAAAAGAAGGAATGACATGTGTCACTTTGTACCCGACGCAGACGGCATCTATTGCCACTTCTTATCCGACGACAGTTATGACCACTTATCCGGATTTCTTAGCGAATGACTGGACTAATGGTGGCGAGTTTACACAAAGGTCAATGATGCAATTTGACTTTTCTTCAATCCCTAATAATTCAGTGATAGATAGTTCGCTCCTATCATTGTATGGTCATCCAACTAATAATAATCCACAAGGTTCTTCACCTTTAACAGGTTCTAACCTTAGTGTTTTGAGATTGATTACTGATTCATGGAGTTCCAGTACAGCTACCTGGAATAATCAACCAGCAACTACCTCTCTTGATTCAGTTATACTTCCAGAAAGTACAAGCACAATGGAAAACTATCTCAATATAGATATTAAAGCCATGACGAATGTTATGATGGGAGGAAATTATGGGTTTATGATGAGCTTAGACACAGAAGCTACCTATAGATGCTTGCTATTTGCATCTATGTATAATAGCGATTCTACTGTTCTCCCAAGACTTAAAGTTTGTTACACTGCTTCCAGTGGCATCCCTACTCTCCTTTCCCAAAATTCTACTATTAATATCTTTCCTTCGCCGGTTTCATCGCTGCTGAATGTAGAATTTAATGGAATGGCTACAGAGAATTCTATGCTTCAGATCTTTGATATTACTGGTCGTCAGCAGGATTCTTATATGATTCCATCTGGTACTTCTATTGAGAAAATAGATGTCAGCTCACTGGCAAAAGGCATTTACTTTATCCGGGTCATCAATGCTCAAACAGCAGAAGTGAAGCGGTTTGTGAAGGATTAAGAGAAGAAATAAAACAGGGAGAAATAAAATTCAAGACTAAGGCACTTAGGTCATTAAGAAACATTTGGTGAGTCTTAATGAGCGAAGTGTCTTAGTGTTGAATAATAATGTTGAAATTTATTCTTTAGCAATTCAATCCCTTCAAGATGTCAAGCACCTGCTTGTCAGAAGGATCTAATTCTTTAGCTTTCAGATAATATTCCTTGCCCTTCTTACAATCCTTTTTCTTGAGGTAATAGGTGCCGAGATATTTGTAGCAAGTCATCAAAGTAATTTTGTTTTTGGCAGCCGTCACCGAATCCACTTTCAATCTTTCTATCAAGGTATCACAGACCGCCACCGCACTGCCTGTGGTGGCTAAAGTATCCTTGTAATAAACATTGATATTTACCCGATAGACATAGCCCGGAATGTAGGTGGGCGCTATCTCAGTAACACGCTTGAAAGCCGAATCCGCATTGTCGTAATCAGCGGCACGATAGAGGTCTTTGCCTATAACAAAATAATCGGCTGCCTGCGGATGAATAGAATGGAGGAGTTTAAAATTATAGGCATCCGATGCTTCATGGTATTTATTGGAAGCTTGTTTAAAAATGTCTGCCGCATCTCTCAAAACCCTTGCCTTCAGAGCGGTATCAGCTTTCTTGGTAATGGTATCTGCTATTCTGTTTAGAGAATCATAAGACTTGTAAATAGCATCCGCTTCCTTATTCAACATCTCTGCAAATTGTCCAAGCAACTCTGTTTTTGTGGTATCAAGATTATAGGCTTTCATCATCCAGATTCTTCCCAGACTATCCTGCCCTGTCTTCAATAACATCTTGTAATAATATTCATAATCCTTATATTCAATCTTGGCAACCGGAGTCTGGTTGATATACTTTCTCAAGGGTGGAATTCCCTCTGCATACTTTCCAACTTCGTAATAAGAATACCCAAGAAATTTATTGAAAACAAGATAGGAAGTATCTTTCGATTGAACCTTGAGAATTTCCTTGATAGAGTTTTCGTAATCCTTGCTAAGATAAAGGAACGATGCATACCGAACCATTGCATCCAAGTCATAATCGCACAAGGAAAGATAGATTCGATACATCTCTTTGGCTTGCGAAAGGCGATTGGAATAAAAGAATAATTCAGCCAATTCAGGATATACCGGAACATACAGAGAATCCAGTTCACGAGCCTTCTTCAAGGCAGGTTCTGCATCCTTATAGTTCTTGGAATGAGCATCCAATTCCCCAATCTTAAACCATGCCTGGACATTGTTTTTATCCATGTCCGTAGCTGATTCATAGTTGGTCATTGCATTACCCTTTCCATCAAATTTCGTGGCATAGGCATCACCCGTCAGGATAAATATTTTAGGATTATTCTTGCTGATTTCCTTTGCCTTCTCCAGGTTTTCCAAAGCCTTCTCCAGATTTGGAAATGCCCCGTATATATAGCCCTCCGCAATATTCATATAGGTACTTGGATCCTTGGGTTTGGAATATGACAGAGCCTTTTTATTCACCATCACATTATCCTTATCATTCTTTTGGTTAAGATAAACATACCCCTGCCCGACATACCCCAAAGGCGATTCAGGATTAATGGAAGTTATCTTTTGGAAGAGCACCATCGCCGAATCATTCTTCTGTTGCAGCCAATAAACCTTGCCGAGATAAAACAGGGCTTCCACGTTATTCGCATCCTTGTCCAAGAGAGCTTTGAAAGTCTTTTTCGCACCTTCCAATTGCTTCATTTCGATTTTCTTCTGACCCTCTTGCAAAGTCTGTCCATTGGCAAAGGAAATCATCAGAAGGAAAAGGATTCCTGCCATTCTTAAATTCATAAAATTCATAAAACTTGTTATTTACTGTACGTTTTCGGGGTGCAAATGTACTAATCTTACCGATTGTGTCGCAGGCATCAGCCCCATTTTTTTAATAATTAATTGACCAGATTCACCTGCAAGATATCCTGCAAAACCCGTTCCAAGACCAGTGCGGGCTTCCCGATTAATAACATAAATATTCCGGCAAACAGGGTAATTCTTCAAAGCAATATAGGCTTGATAAGGCTTGTAATATTCCCTGTCTTGCGGGTCATTAGAGGTCAGGGCAACGACTTTTACCTTCTTCAAAAAGTCCACCGTCAGGGAATCCTGTGCATCGCTAATCCAGCTCACACCAAGGATTCCAATGGCATCTTTATTCTTCGATACATAATCCACAACTTCAGGATTATTCTTCATAGCAAACCAATTCCCCGGCAATTTCTCATTCCCAACAATGCTATCCCTTAACAACCGCGTCGTGCTGGATTTCATATTATCAAAAACAACTGTTATCTCGGCCAATTTATGCTGATCATCGGCATCATGCCAGGTCTTCATTTTGCCGGAAAGAATTTCCTTCATTCTCGGAAAAGTTATTTC
>JABDAW010000182.1:3277-3417 GCA_013288905.1 Bacteroidota bacterium
GTTTTAATTAGTTATGGAATATTCAAAAGTTATTTCGCCGGAAGAATTTTCATTATTAATGATAAAGGCAATGGCATCAATCGCGATTTTGGTGGTGATAGGGTCAATAACTTGTTTCTTGAAAGCCGCTTTTTCGTTAT
>JABDAW010000183.1:0-1198 GCA_013288905.1 Bacteroidota bacterium
GAATTAATGATGTTCATGCTGTGTTGTATGTTTTGCATTCCAATCTTTGTATCAATCAAGCTTACTTCACTCATTCGTTGACGAATAAGAAGTTTCATTTCATCAAAAGAATGCTGCATTTTATCATCTCGACCATCATGAAGCCTTATATTAATGATCAATTCATTGATAGTAATGATGAATTAGGATACATGCATGACGAGTTGGTCTTCGGTATTGCGCCGAACGTTAATCTGTATGATGAGTTGGTATTCGGCATTGCACCGAACGTTAATCCATTTGATGAGTTGGTGTTCGGTTTTACTCCGAACGCTAATCCATGTGATGAGTATGCTAATTCGTATGATGAGTCAGTATTCGGTGTTGCACCGAACGTTAATCCATTCGATGACTTGGCGTTCGGTGCAACACCGAAGACTGATTCGATGATAATGTTAGCTTACATGAATGTTATGTCAGCTAAATGTGTTGTCGTATTAGGGGATTCGATATATATGTTGATTAAAATGCATGTCGAAATAGGTGAAACAAAGCATGTAATAAGGAAACTTAGCATCCTTTTGATGGAGACGATACAAAACATAACGAATCGAAGCTATAAATGTCTTCGATTGAATAGAATAACAGGCATCTTATACAACAACATATTAAATTAATAACAATACTAATGAAGAAGAAATCAGGGTACAAAAAATTGAATGAAAGTCAGAAATTGTCGAACAAATATCGCCGTCAATTGCGCAAGATATATGGGGAAGATTTTGTAATCAGCGATGCAGAAATGCGGGCATTCAAGAGAGAGATGAAGCTGCAAAAGGGATTTAAAAACAGCATGGAGAGGATGCTTTATTTTAAGACATTTTTGAGGATGAATGATGGCGAACGAAAGACGATGATAATCCTTACGGCGAAGGTTATCCAGACCATCAGAGTAAAATTAGACATGCCGAAAAATCATATTCTTTATAAAGATAAATCAATTAATATGGCAGAGGTTCAGACCTTGAACACGAAGGGATATTTTACTGATGCATTCGATGGATTGGCACTATGGATCACGAGAAATGGTGTGCTGGCATTAGCCCTCAAGAACAGGTCATTGGGCACCGGAACTACGCAGCAGGTAAGGGATGCAAGAGCAGATGTGAAGAAGTCGCTGGATTTATTTCTTCAATATTTGAATGAATTGATAAAGGAA
>JABDAW010000183.1:1208-3382 GCA_013288905.1 Bacteroidota bacterium
GATCAGGACAATGCGGAGGAAATAATCCATACTGCTTTGTGTGTATTGGTAAAGCTTTATAAGAGAGCCATCAAGGATTTTGAAATAAAACAAGGACCTGGAGCAGGCAGTATCATTTTGATTTCGGCAGCCGCCATGATAGATGGGAAGCGGGTTGCAGCACTTTACCGATGGCAATGGGGAGTTATGATTGATGGAAAAATTGTTTGGTATGATCTTGATTCGACACCAAAACACAGGACCATCGCTATCAATATGCCATTGGAAACAGCGGTATTTTTCCGCAAAGCAGTAACGACCACCAAAGGCGGCGCAGGGAAATTCTGCAAGGAGAAATGTATCACGCCGAAATAATTACTTATAATTCTTTTCCTAATTTTGCGGTTCATAAGGACTTTTATTAATGCCTGTTTCATTGATATTTATTTGGCTTAATAGTCCTGAATTGGGAATAGACAGAGTGAAGCAATGGGTGGCAGAAGGAGGACATCATATTCCGGAAGATGTTATCAGAAGAAGGTATGCTAAAGGAATTGAGAATCTTAATGAAAGATATATGGAGATGGTTGATTACTGGATGATATATGATAATTCAGAAAGTTCTGTCACAATCATTGCAGAAGGCTCAAACAGCAGCGAAGGGACTATATTTGATGAAGTGAAATATAAACTTATTAAATCATATTAAATGGAAAAAGAAGACCTAAATAATGAGAAACTTAGCAGTAAGGTTTTGCGTGGAATGCACATTGCCTTTGATAAATTAGTAATAGAAAAAGCCAGGAATGATCAGGAGTTTGTATTCGCTGATAAAGATGGAAAAATCTTTTATGTAAAGGCAAAAGACCTGCTAAAAGAAAAGGAGGTATAAAATCTTAAGTATAAGGTCTGCTCACTTAAACTTCAGACTTAAGCTTCAATATTTTATTAATATTGAATCTAAACTTCCTCTGAGTACAATGATTCATCGTCATGTGACTGCGACCTCGGGCGCAGCAACATGACGATGATGAAACGTATTCAAATGATTTCAAACTCTGCCGTGAAGTGCCTTAGGAATTCAGTTTCTTTTTTTATTCGATAGCCTTTTGTTGAATCTTTTCTTTTGATGATTTCGTCGAATACTTCTATCACATAATCTATGTGAGACTGTGTATAAACCCTGCGGGGAATGGCAAGCCGAACCAGTTCCATCTCTGCAGGAATGAGCTTTCCATTGGCATCATATTTACCAAACATCACCGACCCAATCTCTACACTTCTGATACCTCCCACCTTGAATAATTCACACACCAAAGCCTGTCCGGGATATTGATCAATAGGGATGTGAGGGTAGAAGGTCTTTGCATCAACATACACAGCATGACCACCAACGGGATAGATAATTGGTACACCCTTACTGCGCATTCTATCACCAAGGTATTGGGTGCTGGTGATGCGATATTTAAGATAATCAGGCTCGAATACTTCCCTCAATCCGACAGCAATAGCTTCCATATCACGACCCGATAAACCACCATAAGTGCTGAAGCCTTCGGTGATGATAAGTAGGTGCGTGCAGGCATCCGCAAGGCTTTTGCTTCGCAAGGTAAGGAAGCCACCCATATTAACAAGAGCATCTTTCTTTGCACTCATTATACTTGCATCAGCAAGAGAAAACATCTCTTGAGCAATGGCTCTGAAGGTCTTGTTTTCATAACCTTTTTCATAAGTATGAATGAAGTAACTGTTCTCCGCAATCCTGCAACAGTCAAGGATAAAAAGGATGTTATGATCCTTACAGATCTTTGAAACCTCCTTTGCATTCTCCATACTTACTGGTTGTCCGCCGCCACTGTTATTAGTAACAGTAAGGATTACACCCGCAATGTTCTTAGCACCATGTTGGTTAATTAATTGAAGAAGTTTATTGGTGTCTAAATTGCCTTTGAAATGATGTTCAGAAGAATAATTATATGCCTCTTCGATAGGTATGTCAATGGCTGTAGCACCACTGTATTCAATATTTGCACGTGTAGTATCGAAGTGGGTATTGCTTATAAAAAACTTTCCTTTGCCACCAAGATGGCTGTATAAAATACGTTCGGCAGCACGTCCTTGATGGGTAGGAAGAATGTATGGCATTCCCGTCAGATCAGAGACTTCATTATAGAATCTATCCCAGCTTCTTGCAC
>JABDAW010000184.1 GCA_013288905.1 Bacteroidota bacterium
AAAACTTGCTTATCTACATGGAGATTTACTTCATGGATTATTTTGAAAACCTTCCCGTGAATTTAAAGTTTCACCTTCCGAAGAATATCCCTGAAATGATGATGACCGGAATGGCAAGGCGTAATGTTTTCCTGGTGGTCAAGGAATCTCTCAATAATATCAATAAACATTCGAAGGCAACAGAAGTGAATATCACTATCTCTGCTGACAATGAATCTGTGAATATCGTTATTGCTGATAATGGCATAGGATTTCTTGTTGATGAAAAGAAAAAATTCAATTATGGATTAAACAATATGAAAAGCCGGATGAATGATATTAATGGAAACTTCAGGATTGAATCTGTTATCAGGCAAGGAACCACCGCAATTATTGATTTCCCAATGACTTCATAATTTCCTTTTTGAATATCAAATTATATTCTTAAAAAAATTGAAGAACCTGGTATGGATTCCCAAATGAGGCATATAACATTGGAAATGGCACTTGGGATTCCCCCAATGAGGCTTCCAACGTTGGAAATGGAATTTGGGATTCCCCCAGAGGCATTTACACCTTTGGAAATGGCACTTGGGATTCCCCCAGAGGCATTTCCAGCATCGTTTCGAGTTACGGGGATTCCCCCAGAGGCATTTCCAAAGGTGTAAATGCCTCTGGGGGAATCCCAAGTGGCACTTCCAATGTTGTGTGTTTTATTGGGGGAATCCCCAATGGCATTTCAAAAGATTTAGGTCGAATAGGGGAAGTTCAGCACGAAATATTGTTCTATTCTACTTAAATTAGTGCAATAAAAAATTAGAACACTGGTTTGACAGATACTTTATTAATCGCTTTGCATCCATTATCATCAGGAATAAGTAGTTTAGCCCGCTCAAAAAGATTTGATTAATGACACGAAGACTATTCTTTCTTTTCCTGTTTGCAATAAGCGGTTCCGTATTTTCCATAAACGATTTCGCCCAAAGGCAGCATTTAATAGATTCCCTTAAAAACGAAATAAGAAAGTTTGATACTCATAAAATAAAATTGGGAAGCAAGGCAAGTCCATTGATGGATTCAACAAAAGTGATTTTAATGCAGGAAATTCTTCTTCAGTATAATACCTATATTTATGATTCGGCATTACATTATTTCGAACAAGTAAAAACTTTGTCAGAACGAATCGGGTACAAAATTGGAATTTATGGCGCAAAAGATGTAGTTAATGATGATTCGGTAATTAGAAATGTCAATGAGCAATTGAAGGTCAGACTTGAAGTTGGAGATAAGAATGGTATTGTCTCGAATTACACTGAATTGGCTGGGATTTATTTTAGGTTGAAAAATCATGATAAGGAATTGGAATGCGACCAGAAGATATTAAAAATAATTCTTGAATCATGCGACAATGCAGAGATTGCACAGGCATATAACCGATTGGGGCTTACCTATCTTTTAATGGGTAATTGGGATGAAGTGATAAAATACCAGTCTTTGTCGGCAAAGTATAATCTTTTAGCCGGGAATAAGGGAAGAGTGTGTCATGCCTATAGAAAAATGTCAAGTGCTTATGCTTATATGGGTAATTATCCAGCAGCATTGAATGCATGCTTTAAGGCTTTAAAATATGCAGAAGAGTCGGGTAATGAAGATGCTATAGAAGGATCCTACAGAAGTGTAGCAGGGGTTTATGAAAGGGAGGGAAATAATTCAGAAGCACTTAAGAATTATATTGCTGCATCGAAGGTTAGGAATAAATATGATGATTTATATCAGCTCGGAAATTCGTATAGTAATTTTGGGAATATTCATATTCTCCAAGGGGATACCAGTGCCGGAATAGTAAAGTACAATGATGCATTAAAGATTTTTGAAGAAACTACAGACGGTTATGGAATTGTTCAAATAAATTCCATTCTTGGCAAGATAAATTTTGCCAAAGGTAATTATGAAATTGCATTAAAAAATTTCCTGATTGCTTTAAAGATCAGTAAAGATATTGCAGATAATTTTAATATCACTAATTTGACTAATCGAATAGCAGAGACTTATATCAAACTTAATAATTTCCATGAAGCTTTAGCTTATGTAAACAGCGGGCTTTCTTTGGCATTAAAAACTGGATTTAAAGATGCAATCAGAGATTCCTATAAAAACCTCTCTGATATTTATGCGAAACAAAATGACTTCAAAACGGCTTATAAATACCATGTCTTGTATGAGCAAATGAAAGACACTTTATCAAATGTTGAGAATGCGAGCAAATTGAAAGAGATGGGCATGCAGTTTGAGTTTGAAAAAGATTCAGTGAAGCAAAAAGCCGAGCAGGATAAAAAGGATGCCGTCCTGGTTGCTGAAATTCAGGCGCAAAGATTCAAGCGCAATTCCATATACACTGGTCTGGCGGCAGTGGTGCTCTTTTTGCATGGTCTGGATAACTTTTCTTGCAATAAGCCTGCTCATCGGGGCACCTCCTTTATGTAATTCTATGATGGAATCAAGTATCATAGCGGGACTTGAATTTTTAAGAATATAGCCCGTAGCACCTGCTTTCAGGGCTTCAAAAACATATTCATCTTCTTCGTAAATTGTGCAGATCAGGAATTGTGTATTCGGGCATTTACCCTCTAATTGCTTGATGCATTCAATACCATTGATACCGGGCAAACCAATATCCATCAGCACTACATCCGGGCAAAGGTTTGGAAGATGGAGCAGGGCATCTTCGGCATTTTCATATACCCCAATCAGATTGAATCCATGACTACCCTTCAACAACATCGTCAATGAATCGCGAAGCACCTCCGTGTCTTCAACTATTACTACCTTAATTTCCGCTTCCATAAATATCTTTTATCAGATGAATTAACCTTTTGTTTAACGGCTGCAAAATTAGAACATAGAACAGACGGATGCAATGTATGTTTCGGTACATATCGAATTATGAAGTCAAAGGAAAATTAATATTTATGACGGTTCCATGTCCGATAACAGATTCAATCTTCAATGTTCCATTAATATCATTCATCCGGCTTTTCATGTTGTTCAATCCATAGTTGAATTTTTTAGTTTCATCAACAAGAAAACCTATGCCATTATCAGCAATTAGGATGTTCACAGATTCATTGTCAGTAATGATAGTGATATTCACTTCAGTTGCCTTCGAATGTTTATTGATATTATTGAGAGATTCCTTGACCACCAGGAAAACATTGCGCCTTGCCATTCCGGTCATCATCATACTGGGGATATTCTTTGGAAGGTGAAACTTTAAATTTACTGGAAGGTTTTCAAAATAATCCATGAAGTAAATCTCCAAGTAAATAAGCAAGTTTT
>JABDAW010000185.1 GCA_013288905.1 Bacteroidota bacterium
ACACCGAGAGTATCTGATTCTTCTTTAGCAACATAAATTCTACAATCCATTCCAAGTTGAAGTTGTAACATAATATGCATTGTTGGCGAAAAGGGTGTTTGATGAATAAGAGTTTGCGAATTATTTATTGTTTGATGATTCCATGTTGTTAAATCCCATTGATATAATTGAGAATTCCATCCTGATGAATATAATTTTTTGCCATCAGGTGAAAATTCCACTCCATAAGCATCAAGACTGGAATCCAAAGTAATTACATTAGAAACCACTCCTGATGAATTATCAAAATCAAAGATGTCTATAATCCCATCCTGTGAAATTGAACTTGCAAGTTTTGAACCATCCGATGAAAATTTCATTGTTCCTTGAGCACCTCCATCATCATTTATTGAATCATTATGACTTGTCCCAATATTGCTGATAACCGGAGTAGTATTAATGCCACTGCTGGTTACTGACCAAGCATATTTAGAATTCGTTCCCCATTGTTGTCCCATTACCCAAATATCAGTTCCATTAGCATGTTTAACTGCACAAATTTGTTCGGTAGATTTGCTTAAAAGACTATCGTTTTTAATCGTTACAGCACCAAGACCTCCTTGAAGACTCATGTCAACAACTGAATAAGCAATACCTCCAAATCCTCCCCAAATACCTGCCTGTCCGCTTACAGTAAAAATATAATAGATAGTATTACTCGAAGGTTGAGGAATTATGATTGCTGCCTGGGTCGAGGAAAGACTTAATAAATCTCCCCATAAACTATCTCCATTTGACATTATTTGATTGTTTTTATTCCATACCGTAACTCCATTGGTATAAAAAAGCAGATGCCCAATTGAATCACTTATAGCGGCACAGCCTTCCTCCGCACCAAGTGCTCCGGTTGTATCAGCTACTGGATGCCCACCATTAAAAACCAACCCTGCACCGCCTCCAAAGAACCAGTGATTTGTTTGCATTTGTCCCCTTGCACTCAAGCCAATCAAGGCGAATGCAACTAACATTGTAATAATTTTTCTCATTGTTCTAAAATTTTTGTTAATAAATTTTCCTTTAATTTGAGCAGCAAAAGTATGGAATAAATTAGGAATTAAAAATTAGGAATTAGGAAAGAAACATGTTTCCTAATTCCTAATTTTTAATTCCTAATTGATCTTCACCACCTTTCTCACCTGCTTCTCGCCATCCATGAGCACCTCGAGGAAGTAGATACCTGGACTCAAACGACCCAAGTTAATTGACAATTGATAATTGACATGGTGCTCGTGTTGTTGTCAATTGTCAATTGTCAATTGTCCATTGTCAATTGCTTTCAATTGTCCATTGTCAATTGTCAATTGTTTTTGCCCCATCATATCATAGAGATTGATGCTAACTTTTTGGGTGGTATTCGGGAGGGGCATTAAAATCTATTTAAAAACTGCTATTTCTTTGGAATTAACACCTTATATCTTGGTATATCCTTTTTTTGTTTCTTACCATGAGAATTAGACACAATATTTCTTGCTTGAGCTGCTGTTTTAGTTTCAATTACAAGATTACTTTGTCGAAGTTTAAGCATTTCTCGTGTCAATATTTCAACATCTTGGGTATTCATTGCTTTAAGGATTTCATTCGGAGAAAGCTCATTCCCATTCATGCCAAGAATAAGAATTTTCTTTTGATTATTTGTCAATTTATATTCTTCAAACATTTTTAAGAATTCCAATTGCTTTTCAGAATAAACAGATTTATTAAAAAGGGTAACAGTGAACCAGGAAGTATTGGAATATAGCTTTGGTTTATCGAGTTCTCGCTCACTCATCACGGTAAATATCCGTTTCATTCCTTCACCAATTTCTCTCATAAATTCATTAATCTTTAATACATAAGTGATTTTCGAATTCCTTGATTCATGCCTGTTATCTAATGTCAACAAATCATGTATTGTCAAAGTAGAAAGTAATGCTCCAGGGCTTTTTATTTCCATCCTGTCATCATAAATATAAACTTCAATTCCATTATAATTTGCATAATCTCTATGTGCGATAGCGTTAAGCAAGGCTTCCCTGCATGCTTCTTCAGGATAGGTAAATTGTTGTTCAAATTTTGATTCAGAACTAAAAATAGTTTTAAAAGCAAGGAAAGGTCGTAAAGCCTCCCACGACTTAATAATCAATTCAAAAATATTTCCCTGAACAAATTCATCACTTATCACATTATACTTATCGCCTGAACCTAAAGAAGTTCCGGCTACTTTTAAAATTCTTACCTGGCTTCTCGGATACCACTTTTGAATATCTTTTGCAAAAAGTAACAATGCCGCTTGTCTCAATTTTAAACCACTGACTGAATATTCTGCAAGACCGATTTGCTGTAAATATTTCTCGACAGTAAGACCTTTAAGGAATTTGTCAGCATACGATTGAATGAGCGGAATATCTAAATCATTAACATTCGCACCATCAACAAATTGCCTGTCAAATTCTCTTGATTTACTTTCTTGTCTGTCAAATTGCAATCGTTTTACATGAGCAGGAACCGTTCTTTTATCTTTCCGTATTACAATTCTACCATCAGGCAATTGATAAATTTCAGTAGTCCCTTTTTCAACTTGAAAGAACAATATTATTTTATCATCGATATTTATTTTTACGTTATGAACAAGTGGTAAATTATGCCCTTCCATGATATGTGTCCTCACCGAATTAAGCATCGTCTCAATGTCTTCTTCTGAATGAGGAATTCCTGTAATCGTTGCATCATCCTCTACACCAATTATTATTTCGCCGCCATCAGTATTTGCAAATGCAACTAATCCTTCAGCAATATCTTCACATATTTTTTTTACTAATCGAGGCTTCTTGTTATCAGGTCTTCCTTCAAGAGCGGATTTGAATTCCCTAAAGTCACTTTCCCCAACAAGTATTGCATTCCTGACTCTTTCCTTTAATTGTAGTACATCTGCCATTATTTTTTTTTAAGGCAGCAAAAGTATGGATTCTTTGGAATATACAAGTAGGGTAGGGGATTTTTTTAATCATTTTAGGCATTCTTTGATTCATTCAACATATCCGAGGCGGGATAATTAAAAATCGAAACGCCATAACTTCCCAGCATTTCGGCAAAAGCATATTTAGAATATCCTGCTATTTCTGCCGCCTCGCCAAGGGTTAATTTTCCTTTTTCATACAGGCGGGCGGCTATGAGCATAGCTGCATCCTTGGCATCAAAGTCCAATGAATTAGGCACTTCTATTGTTATTTTTTTCATCGTTTATAAATTTA
>JABDAW010000186.1 GCA_013288905.1 Bacteroidota bacterium
GATGTTTTTTCTGTCTGCTCCGATGTTTTTTGAAAATGGATTGACAGTCTTTAAGGATAGATGTATAGAAGTTGAAGTTACTCGAATCTTCACAATATCTCTTTTCTCCTTTTATGATTGCGACTTTTTAGGCACAACAATAAAAGGATCATTATTCCGCAGAATTGGAATACATTATGGGATTCCGTTCCTATGGCTGCATGTTATAATATCCGCATTACCAATAGTAAGATGGTTAAAGGAAAAAAATGGAGAGATTATACTGCCAGTATGCGCCAATATTTTTACGGGGTTAAAGTACAGTTGTGATTAACCAATCGTCCGAATAATTTTAAGATGGCAAAGTTACTTTAATTTTGTGAAAGGGTTATATTGCATTTTTCACACGTCAATTTCTTATTACTATGTTTTCTTGTGATTGCGACTTTTTAGGCACTCGCAGCAATTTCGCCCTTCAAACATTGCATTCGAATCACAACTCTTTGCCCCTACCCAACCAAAACCTCGTCCAACCCAACAATAAAGGCTCTTTCTTACTTCCCGATGCAGATCATATTCACAAACAAACGGTAAGCTCCGGGCACGCCAGCCGGCAATTCCCTGAAGAATGACAGCCCTGTATAGATGAAATATCCTTTGCCATATTTTGCAACGAGCGTGCTGCCCTTTGAGGGTTTCTCATTCGGGTCGTTGCAGGAGAATATGGTTTCGTATTGAGGATCCCATTCATTGGCAAAATAAAGTCCACGTTCCTGGATCCATCCATCAAAATCTTTTTGTGAAATCTTGTTTGGAGAATTCAATAAAATATGATTTTGATTATCGAATGTCATGGGTGCTTCCTCAACAGTGACGCGGTCTCTGGAGATTTTAAAGGGATAAGGACCAATGTCGGATTTGAGAGATGCAAGGTTATTATTGGTGTTGTATTGAACCACTAAATTCCCGCCATTAGAGATATAATCCATCAAAGTTTTATGATAAAAAGGCATCCGATCATTGGTGTTAAAGGCACGGATACCAACTACAATTGCATCGTAATTGCTTAATGGCTGATTCAGAATCATATCCTCGGTCAATGTTACGACATCATAGCCAATCTGCTTTAAACATTGAGGAATCTCATCACCGGCACCTGGAATATACCCAATGGTTTTGCCTTTCTTTTCAATATAAATAGGAATCAATTTAGCTTCGGCATCTGGGAATAAAGTCTGGATTGGAATGTGAGGGTAATTAACGCGAATTACACCTTTACTGATTTCGGTATTGTTAATATCTACCACAGCCTTAGCAGTGATGGCATCATCAAGAGTGGTTGTGAAAAAGACTGGAGCTTTGACATTAAATATCACGGTTGTTTCATCGCCTTTCTTCTTTAAATTAAATGGAATTGATGCCGGTTCGACCTTCCAGTCCTTACCAGAAAGATTCAATTTGATAGTTCCATTTGCATCAATGATATTTGATTTCAAAGTAACCTTTATCTGCTTGCTTTGATTGTTAGTAAACATGTAATTGATGGATTCAATGTTAGAAGTTACGGCAGGGCAAACCTCCAGTGGACGGCACTTCTCGCCATCTACAGGGTCGGTCCATTTATAAATTACAGGGCGGGTAATTTCTAATTTCAAATCGCCATCAGATATTTTAAAAGTAACGGTTTCAGGAGCAGGATTCTCTGGTTTTCCAATAAGATTTTGATCGCTTACAGAATACATTCCAATGCCATGCTTTCGTTCCAGCCAATAGGGGGTAGAATAATTTGTCTTAGCAGAAATATTAAAAGAATCAGTGATGCTGAAGAGATGATTCTTAGTCATCGCACTGTCAATATTCAAAGATTTTTCTCCTCCATAATTAATCTTTTCTAATTTGAATTGAGCATCCGAACGATTGATGATATTAGCAGTTATTTTCAATTGCTGACCAGGCACCACAGAGAAATCCGAGGCATCAGCTTCCACCCAAATACCTTTACAGGCAAGGATTACATCGGTTAGCTCCTTCATCTTTTGAGTCTTCCAATAACTCTCTTTCATTCCCTTCAAAACATTGTATGCTTTGGTCAAAACAGGAAGACTTTTCTCCGGTTTTTCCATAGAGAATTCTTTATAAGCCTGATCCAAAAGAGAGGCAACTTTATCACTGCCTTCAACCCGTTTCCAAGTCTGATCTATTCCCGCAAAAAGATTGGTGGCAGAAGAATCTCCGTTGATAAATTTGAAGTATTCCAAAGATTTTCCACGCTGCTTCGGCACACCAAAACCCTGGCTCTTGTGCATGCTTCGACTCTCCGCGGCTAATTCCCCATAACCCTTACCCAGCAAGGGATTATAGACACCCACATCAACTTTTAATTGGTTGGTATCAATGGTATTTGGAGCACCGCCGAAGTTGAAAGTATTCCAATACAAGCTCTTTGCCTGCCATACATCCACATACTTCAATTGTTCCTTGAATTTAGTGGGATCGGCGGCGGCAGTGAAGGCTTCGCCGGCAAGAATCGCAGAGGCGGTATGATGCCCATGACCCCCCTCGCCGGTCGTGGGGAATCGAGTAATGATGACATCCGGTTTGAAGAGGCGAATAATCCAAACGACATCTGCCAAAATACTATCATGCCCCCAGATTCTCATGGTCTCATCAGGACCTTTGGAGTACCCGAAATCATTAGCTCTTGTGAAGAATTGCTCTGCGCCATCCACGCGCCTTGCAGCCAATAATTCCTGGGTCCTAATCAAGCCCATTAATTCGCCTTGTTCGGCGCCGATTAAATTCTGACCGCCATCGCCACGATTCATGGAAAGATAGGCGGTGCGAAGGCATTTTCATTAGCCAAATACCCAAGCAAACGGGTATTTTCATCATCAGGATGAGCGGCGATATACAGCACCGAACCAACGGTATTTAATTTCTTAAGAGCTAATTCAATATCGGCGGCACTCATGGTTTTTTGAGGCTGCCCAATAATATAGGAGGAAAGGATCATTAATCCCAAGGTAAAATAGTGGCTAATCTTTGGCATAATTATTTATTTTAATTGAGGGGCAAAGATAGATTTTCTATGAACTATGATTAAAACAAAGAAACCACTATGTTCACGAATTAAAACTTTAATACGCAAACTTTGTGGTTCCCTTTACTAAATAAAGAAATTTAATATTCCCTTTCTATTGAAAGGTTACATAAGCTCCTTCTGTTTCGATTACCTTTGATACAAAGGTTTTAAATTTAGTGTAATCT
>JABDAW010000187.1 GCA_013288905.1 Bacteroidota bacterium
GGTTGTCCAAGAGGTATAAAAACAATAGGTTTTGCAGCTCTTGGACAACCAAGAGTAACTGAACCTATAGTTTTTGCATCTCTTGGTTATAGGAGAGTGCTAAACCAATAGGTTTTGCGTCTCTTGGTCGTCCAAGAGCTGCAAAACCTACTGTTTTTACTACTCTGTTATGTCTGATTGCTTTTTTTAATTTATTAATAGCTGCTCCCTTTTCGGGGAGCTGCCATGAATGAATGAAGGGAATTATGAATTATGAGTTATGAATTATGAGTTATGAGTTATGAGTTCACTTGCTTAACTCATAACTCATAATTCATAACTCATAACTCATAACTCATAATTTATTTTCCTTCAGCCACCGAATCATTTCGCCGTAATGCTGTTTTCTCAATAGGGCATCGACGGCTTGAGCAATTCGTTTTGACTTTGTCGGAATTGTCTTGGCACTTTGAATCCAAGTTGAAAAATATCTTTGATGACCTTTAGGAAGATTGTTGAAAAATTTCAGAGCTTCGGGTTCATCGGTAAGGCATTCCATAAAATCTTCATCCAGTAGCATCGGGCTTGTATCTTCTTGGATTTGCACAGTAATCATGGCTCCATGTTTCTTACCGATTGCCTTTCTGATTTCGGCTTTGAGAGCCATGATGAAGACTCCTTTTCCGATAGGCATCAGGGCTAATCCATGAAATTCCCAATTATCTATTTTACCTTTTACTCTAAAACCTTTTTTATTTCCCGGCTTGATTTCCTGTGCCACATCAGCAGGGATTTCGATATAAGTCCAGCCGGTTTTCTCCCCTTGCTCTCCGAATTTTAAAATTATAGTGGTGAATTGAACCATAACTTTATTTGAATAATTGTGGAATGAAAGCATTAAAGATTAGGACTGAAAGAAAGAATTAATCCCATTAATAACGGTATTAATTTCTTCGGTGGTTAATTCAAAATACATTGGAAGCCGGATAAGGCAATCAGTATAATGATCTGAATTTGGAAGCTTCCTGCCATCATGTTTGTCCTTATAGAACGGGCTGTTGTGAAGAGAAAGATAATGGAAGACAGCATTGATATCTTGCTTTTTCAAATGATCTATTAAGCCAATTCTATTCTTTACATCGTTACAAACGATGTAAAAAATATGTGCATTATTCGTAGCATAATCAGGGATGAATGGCAGCCGAATGTTGCCTGCATCCTGTAGCGGAAGAAGTCCTTTCAGATAAGCATTCCAGCTCTGCTTTCGCCTGTCTTGAATGGTTTCTATATTCTCAATTTGAGCGAATAAAAAGGCAGCGATAATGTCAGAAGGCAAGAAAGATGAACCGATGTCCACCCAATTATATTTATCCACTTCGCCCCTGAAGAAAGCAGAACGATTAGTGCCTTTTTCGCGAATGATTTCGGCACGTTTGACGAATTGCTCATCATTAATAACCAACATGCCGCCTTCACCGGAAATGATGTTCTTGGTTTCGTGAAAAGAAAAGGCTGCAAGATGCCCGATAGAACCCAATGGCTTGCCTTTGTAATAAGAGTCAATAGCTTGAGCAGCATCCTCCACCACAAAGAGAGAATGGCGGTTGGCAATATCCATAATGGCATCCATATCACAAGCAATACCTGCATAATGAATGGGCACAATAGCCTTTGTTTTCGGGGTAATCAGAGCTTCCAGTTTAGTGACATCAATATTAGGAGTAGAAGTTTCGCTGTCAGCGAAAACAATCTTAGCACCCCTCAAAACAAAAGCATTGACAGTAGAAACAAAGCTGTAAGAAGGCGCAATGACTTCATCACCTTCCTTAATATTGAGAAGGATAGCCGCCATCTCAAGAGCATCAGTACAGGAAGTGGTCAGTAATACTTTCCTGAAGCCATATTTCTGTTCAAAGAATTGATGGCATTTCTTGGTGAAGAGACCATCGCCGGAGATCTTATTGGATTTAACGGCTTGCTCGATGTATTGGGTTTCTTTGCCTGTCAGGAAGGGCTGGTTGAAGGGGATAATCATAATGAATCATTAGTGTTGAAGGGTTTTAAAAGGATAAAATGTTCATGAGAAATTGAATCAGTTATTTGAGTGTCTATCAGACTATCAAATACCGAATCTAATTGTACATGAGGCGATGTAATAAGATATTGTATATTGTATTTGCGGATAAAATCAATTTGGCTTTGCGTCGTGTTTTTGAAAATATGGTTCTTTATTTGCTCCCTTATAAATAAATTAATTGGAGAAGATGCCAGAATAGCAGCTTTATAATATGAAGATGAATCAGGAGAAATTGATATGGTGTTAAAATTGTTTTTCATATATTTCAAGTAGAGCCCATTGGTGTAAACCAAAGTATATTGTCCTGCGGATCTATTCGGTTCATAGTCTATTGGGGACAA
The DNA here is from genome assembly GCA_013288905.1 of Bacteroidota bacterium. Taxonomy (GTDB): domain Bacteria; phylum Bacteroidota; class Bacteroidia; order AKYH767-A; family JABDAW01; genus JABDAW01. Next base: position 2,398 of record JABDAW010000187.1, read on the forward strand.
TATTGATCCGCCATAAGGGTTAATTATTTTTCTCTTTACCAGATCATTGATTTTTGATAAATATTCTCTGGAATAAATGTTGCATGAATCCGCGGCTCTGACTTCCTTTGCATTGATTATAAAAAAATATACGCACAGTATGGCAATGATTGATAGTGGAATCAAAGAGTATTTTTTATAGTTATATTTTTTCACTACTTTCAAAACTAAAACCATAAAAATGATGCTGATAATTGGAATGGAAATACTGCTGAAAAACTCTACTGAAGCTACAATGAAATTACCAACTACCGCCCAAAGAACCAATGAAGTAATAATTATTAAAATCAATTGAAAATTGGTATTGATAAAATTATATAAAAGAAGTTTAACATTTGACTTCTTTCTGATTAAAAAAGGTACTAATAAAACGATGAAAGTGATGTACAAAATTCCTGTTTGAAGGGTTGTTTTGCCAATAATATCTACAAATGTTTTCAAGTAATTCCGAATATTAAAAACCTTAGAAGAAAACGTTGCCATTTGAATATCAGAGGTTCCCTTGTTAATCACACCATAGAATAAACCTATATATAAGACAACACATAACAATGAAATGAATTGGAAGGATATCCAAGTTGCTTTATTGAATTTATTTTTAATGAATTCAATAAGTAAACAGATAGAAAGACTCGCTATAATTACAGGAGCAATAGGTGTATAGACTATTGCTAATAAAAGTAAAGCAAACCACGAAGCCTGGTAAAATTTATTACCAATAAGACTAATATATGCAATTATTAATATATATATAATTGATAATTTAGGCATATC
>JABDAW010000188.1 GCA_013288905.1 Bacteroidota bacterium
GAAAACCGTTGACTCCATCTTTGATTATTTCAGTATTTACTCCAACTGGTGACATGATGGTTGATATCTCCAAAGCCATATACTGCAAGCCTTTCAAGCCACACTTACCTTTCGCCCATTCATCATGAGGCAATGGCATAATACCAATATCGAATGTTGAGAGTTCTTTGATTTCTTCTTCTTTATTCCAGGCAATTCCTGTGATGCCAAGAGCTTCATTTCTATAACTTGCATCACCAATAACTTTGAATGAAACCTTATCTCCATACTTCTTTTTTATCTCCAAAAGAAAAGGAATAGCATACTCAAAGTGCTTAATAGTAGTCATACTTCCACTCCATCCTATACAAATTGAAGGATGATTATTAAGATGAAGATTCTTATATTCATTGGTATCAATAGTGGTAGGAATAATCACCACATTTTTATTAAATCTCCTTGCATAATCTGCAAGATATTCATTGCCTGCAAAGACTAAATCTGACAGCTCAATGATCTTACTTGTCTTATCAGGATTCTTTAACCAGCCTAATTTCTTATTGGCATCAGATACATCATGAATCCAGATCGAATCATCAAAATCAAATACTAATTTAGCATTCGTTTTTGTATAAAGATATTCAAAGATGGTGGTGCCTGTCATGAAGGCTTCCCGCTGTACAAAGATAATATCATAGTTAAAATATCTCACCACTTCCCAAAGACGTTTAACAAAACTTCTAAGAAATATATAAGCCTTATGGGTAAAATTTCCTGGATTATAAAACCGTTTTTCATAATGTTCTTTTATGATGAATGATTGATGACAATGATAACCGTTTTCTTCAAGGTATCTGATGTATTGTTCGAAGCGAAACCGCTGACTTGGAGAGCGATCCGGGCGATGGGCAGCAACAAACAATATCCTCTTCATAGCTAATCTTCCAACCAAACAGAAGGAAGGTTTTTCATGATCTCAATGTTATCGAATTTTTTGCTCTTGCGACTGCCTGCTTCCTTTGCCCAATCAGCCATCTTGAACAATCCATCTCTCAAGGAAGTTGTTGATTTGATATTGAATATTTCCTTGGCTTTATCGTGATTAGCGTAGGCATGTACCACTTCATTTCTTGGAGGAAGAAAGTTTAATTCACTCTTTAAATTCATTGCTTCCATAACTGTTTCAGCAAGTTCTTTGACAGTGAATTCCGTATCGGCACCAATATTAAACGTTTGATTGATTGCAGCAGGAATATGTACTGACTTTGCAATGTGAGGAGCCACATCTCCGATATAAGAAAAGGCTCTTGTCTGCATTCCGTCACCGAAGACTGTCAATGGTTTATTCTGCAACAATTGATTCATGAAAATGCCAACTACATTGCGATATTTATCGCCCATGTTTTGATATTCTCCATAGACATTATGAGGTCGGAAGATGATGTAATCCAAACCAAACATTTCATGGGTAGTTTTAAGGTCTTGTTCGACTGCAAGTTTAGCGATACCATAAGGGTCTTCAGGAATGGGGACGGTTGTTTCCTTCATTGGAGGAGAAGCCGCGCCATACACAGCGATTGATGAGGTGAAGACAAAACATTTTACATTATTCTTGACAGATTCATTGATAAGATTAATGCTTCCGATCAAGTTGTTCTCATAATTAAAACGCTTGATGAAATGACTTAATCCTTCGGCTGCATAAGCCGCAAGATGATAGACATAATCAAACTTGTTTTCAACAAATATTTCCTCTATTAATTGATGATCGGTAACGCTTCCCTTAATAAATTTAGCTTTTGGATTTACGTTCTCCATAAAGCCACCGCTCAAGTCATCAAGAACCCATACCTGATGCCCCATTGAGATCAATTCATTGACCACATGAGCACCAATAAAACCTGCACCACCTGTTACTAAAGATTTTGGATTCATTACCTTATTTTCAAGGCGCAAAAATAGAAATTATATGATAGTAATATTCATTCTCCAACTGCTTTTATTATTTGACCCAGTTGGAGTTTTAAGAACGATGTTTAATCCTCATCTCTCTCCCATCTCACAGATACTTAAACTTTCCATATTAATCCTTCTGTACCCTTACAATCCCGAAATTTCCTATTCTCCAAAATTTCGTTACTTTGCAGCCCAATTTATATATCTTGATGAAAAGACCAATAAGGGTTTTAGTGGCAAAAGTAGGCTTAGACGGACATGACAGAGGTGCTAAAGTAATTGCGTCCTTTCTTCGTGATGCTGGAATGGAGGTCATCTATACCGGACTGCGACAGACCCCCGAAATGGTCGTTAATGCAGCCTTGCAAGAGGATGTGGATGCCATCGGGGTCAGTATTCTTTCCGGTGCCCACATGACTGTTTTCCCGAAGATTATTAACCTGATGAAGGAAAAGGATATGGGCGACGTGCTGCTCACTGGCGGCGGGATTATTCCGGAAGACGACCGCAAGCAATTGTTGGAAATGGGTGTAGGAGAATTGTTTCCTCCGGGAGCTGATATTAGTGAAATAGTAGCTTATATAAAGGAACAGGTAAAACAGAAACGAAACTTTTAAAATAATCATGAAGAATTTAATAACAAATATCGAAAACGGAATCCTAACGATTACCATTAACAGACCAGATAAATTGAATGCATTGAATACGGAAACGATTGCTGAATTGAATAAGGTTTTCATTGATGCTGAAGATGATGCTGAAGTGAAAGGAATTATTCTTACAGGAGCAGGTCCAAAGGCATTTGTTGCAGGGGCTGATATATCTGAATTTATCGGGCTTTCTTCTGAAGCCGGAATGGAATTGAGTGAGGCAGGGCATGATGTTTTTGATTATATCGAAGTTTTTCCAAAGCCGGTTATTGCTGCAGTGAATGGCTTCGCATTAGGTGGAGGATGCGAGTTGGCGATGGCTTGTCACATTCGGGTTGCTTCTGATAATGCAAAGTTTGGTCAGCCGGAAGTGAAACTGGGATTGATTCCCGGGTATGGCGGTACGCAGCGTTTGATTCAATTGATCGGGAAGGGAAGGGCAATGGAATATTTGATGACTGCCGATACCATGACTGCCGAACAAGCTGAGCGTTGGGGATTGGTTAATTATGTTACCACCCCTGAAACTCTTATTCCAAAATGCTATGAGTTATTGAATAAGATATTAGCAAATTCACCCGTAGCTATTGATGGAATTGTAGTATC
>JABDAW010000189.1 GCA_013288905.1 Bacteroidota bacterium
ACAGCGTAAATAATGATATTAGACAAATTTTATTCCTCCCAAAAAATCCATTTTATCTCTTAAAAACTTCTCAAAGTAGCATTGGAAGGGTAATTTGTTTCATTGGGAATGGTAGATTTGCGAAGTGAACATGAATTTGGTTTCCTACTATAAAGATCGAGCGAAAGAATATGAAAAAATCTATTCTAAGCCGGAACGACAAGATGATTTACAAAATGCCAGCATCTATTTGCAGCATGTTTTTGCAGATAAAAATGTTTTAGAAATTGCTTGTGGAACTGGCTATTGGACGGAGCGAATAGCAGCAAGTGCATCTTCAATTTTTGCAACCGATGTAAATGAATCTGTAATTGATGTTGCAAAGAGAAAAATAATTCCCAATCAAAATGTTTCCTTTGGAGTAGCAGACATTTATAATTTTAATGCCATTAATAAATATGAAAGTTTGTTTGGTGGTTTTATCATGAGTCATATTAAAATGCAAGACATTGATAAGTTTCTGATGACGATAAATAATTTGGTTTACCCAAGAGGAAAGATTGTTTTTATGGATAATAATTTTGTTGAAGGAAGCAATCTTCCTATTACAAATACCGACGAAGAAGGTAACACATTTCAAACAAGGAAGTTGGAAGATGGTTCAATTCATTTGGTATTAAAAAACTTCCATTCAGAAAACTTTCTTCGTCTTAAACTTAATGGAATTGCAGACGAGGTTAAGTTTATTAAGTTGAAATACTATTGGATATTGGAATACAATAATCTTTAACCTAATTCCTTAGCTGCTTCCTTTTCTTTAAAGTATATTGAATACAGTTACCATTTAATTTGTAACTATGCAAAATATAAAAGGAAATGAAAACACAATTTGTAACCGATGAAAAAGGCAAGAAAATAGCAATCATTCTTCCAATAGAACAATATCAAAGGATGATTGAAGAACTGGAAGAAGCCGAAGATATTCGCCTGTATGACAAAGCGAAGGCAGAAGGCGGCGAAAAGATTTTATTCAGCGACTACTTGAAGGAACGAAAGGCAAGGAAATAGGATGAGCATCCTAATTCCTATTTTTTAATTCCTAATTCCTAATTACGCAGCGGTTTCCCGGTCTTTAAAGTATATTGAATACGCTCCAGGGTTTTCTTTTCTCCACATAGAGAAAGGAAGGCTTCGCGCTCTAAGTCCAAGAGATATTGTTCGGAGACAAGGGTAGGGGAGGAGAGGTCGCCGCCACATAATACCCAGCCTAACTTCTGTGAAATCTTCTGGTCATGTTCTGTAATATAATTGCCAGATAACATGCTGTTTGCTCCTGCATAAATCATTCCTAAAGCGGTGCGTCCCAAGACCTTGATGTCCTTGCGTGGCAATGGTTTTACATATCCTGCATCAGCTAATTCTATAGCTCTTTCTTTAGCATCAGCAATCAAACGATTATTATTAATGGATACCCTGTCAATGCCCTTTCTTAAGATGCCTAAATCGAATGCTTCATGCGCAGAAGTAGCAGTCTTTGCCATACCAATTGTTAGAAATCTTTCTTTCAGAATAGGCAATTCAATTTCACCTTCTTCAAAGGCATCAGAAGCCCTCAAAGCAAACTCCTTAGAGCCGCCACCACCAGGAATCAAGCCCACACCAACTTCCACAAGACCAATATAAGTTTCGGCAGCAGCCTGAACACTATCAGCATGCAATGACATCTCGCAACCGCCTCCTAATGTCAAGCCATGAGGAGCAACCACAACTGGAATAGAAGAATATCGAACCCTCATATTCATGTTCTGAAACGCCCGCACAGCAAGGCTTATCTCATCATAGTCCTGATCAATGGCAAGCATCAGAACCAATGCAAGATTAGCACCGGCAGAGAAGTTGGCGGCATCATTTCCTATCACCAAACCACGAAAATCTTTCTCCGCAATATCAATGGCTTTATTGATTCCCTGCACCACTTCTTCGCCGATAGTATTCATCTTAGAATGAAATTCAAGATTGATAATACCATCGCCAATGTCAATGATACTGGCACCTTTGTTCTCCCAAATGGTTTTATTAGCTCTTACATTATCAAGAATAATAAAGGAACCGGTGCCAGGAATTTCCTTATAAGATTTACTTGGAATATCATAATACTTCTTGATGCCTCCTTCAACTTTATAAAATGATTCAGCACCGGAATTCAACATATCATAAACCCATTGCGCTGGCTTATTATTAGCAGCTTCCATAGCCTTAACCGTGACAGCAACACCCAATGTATCCCATGTTTCAAAAGGAGGCAACTCCCATCCAAAGCCCGCACTCATAGCGGCATCTATTCGATATACTTCATCAGCAATCTCGGGTATTCTATTCGAAATATATTGGAATAAACCATAGAAAGATGCACGATAAAACTCTCCTGCTTTATCCTTACCAGCAGCAAGAACTTTCACTCGATCTTTTAAATTATCAATGGCTTTAGTAGCTTCAAGCGTATCAAACTTTACCTTTGCTTTAGGCTTATATTCCAGCGTCTTAATGTCTAATGTAAGTATCTCGCTACTGCCATCAGCACCCTTTGTTTTCTTGAAGAATCCTTGTTTTGTTTTATCGCCCCACCATTTGTTTTCATAGAGCTTCGCTACATAATTTGGAAGCACAAATTGATCCCTTGATTCATCATCAGGACAATTATCATAAACCCCTTTCGCAACATGTACCAAAGTATCTAATCCCACTACATCGAATGTCCTGAATGTGGCGGATTTAGGGCGACCCAGCACTGGTCCGGTGAGTTTATCAACCTCATCAACAGTCATATCCATCTTCTCTATCAGATGAAACAAAGCCATGATAGAATACACTCCGATTCTATTCGCAATAAAAGCAGGAGTATCCTTGCAAAGCACCGTAGTCTTGCCAAGGAAAAGATCACCATGATGCATCAGGAAATCTATTACATCAGTATCAGTCTTTGGTGAAGGAATTATCTCCAGCAACTTCAAATATCTTGGAGGATTAAAGAAGTGCGTGCCACAGAAATACTTCTGGAAATCTTCACTCCTTCCTTCCAGCATTAAATGGATAGGAATTCCTGAAGTATTCGAGGTAATGAAAGTGCCTGGCTTCCTATATTTTTCAACCATTTCAAAGACCGATTGTTTGATAGCAAGATTCTCTATTACGACTTCCAAAATCC
>JABDAW010000190.1 GCA_013288905.1 Bacteroidota bacterium
TTGGTGGAAGAGGGGAAGATAGGGCTGGATGATAAATTGTCGAAATACTTTCCGACGCTTCCCGGAGCAGATAAAATTACCATTGACCTGTTACTTCATCACCGGAGTGGACTGCATAATTTTACAGATGATAAAGAATATCTGGATTGGAATGAAAAACCTAAAACTCAAAAGGAAATGCTTGCTGTCATAGGAGCCAAGCCCTTAGACTTTGAGCCGGATTCAAAGGCGGCATATAGTAACTCCAACTTTGTTGTTTTAGGATTTATTATTGAGAAGATTTGCAAGAAACCTTATAGCCAGGTTTTAAAAGAAAGAATCATTTCAAAAATAGGATTGAATAATACCTATTTCGGTGGCAAAACGGTGGTCGCGAATAATGAAGCATACTCCTATAAATATACTGACTCAAAATGGAAACAAGAACCAGAGACTGATATGAGTATACCGGGAGGTGCCGGGGCTATTGTCAGCACTCCCAGCGATCTTGACAAGTTTATTGAAGCCTTGTTTGCCGGTAAATTAATCAATAGTACCAGCCTTAATAAAATGAAAACTTTGGTTGATAATTATGGTATGGGAATGTTCCAGTTTCCTTTCGGAAAGCATAAAGCATTCGGGCATAATGGAGGCATTGATGGATTTAGCTCTGTTTTGGGATATTTCCCTGAAGATAGCCTGGCTGTTTCCTATTGCTCCAATGGAACAATGATGGCTGGGAATGATATATTGATAGGGGCATTAAGCATTTATTTCGACAAACCATATTCCATCCCGACATTCAAAAACATTGAAATGAAGACAGAAGATCTGGATAAATATTTAGGAGTATATTCCTCGCCTGATATTCCTTTAAAGATTACTGTTACCAAAGATAAGGCTATTCTTATTGCACAAGCCACCGGACAATCATCTTTTCCTTTAGATGCCATTGACAAAGATGTTTTTAAATACGAGACTGCTAAAATAGAAATGCGTTTTAATCCTGATAAAAACCTGATGACTTTAAAACAAGGCGGTGGAACTTATGAATTCACTAAAGAAAAATAGGAAATTAACGACTATTACTCATTTGGAGTTTTAGTTCAGCCTATTAGGATAACTATTTTTACTTAGAAACTTGTACAACAAAAAAAGTTTCCGTAGTTTTGCACCCTTGAATATAAAATTAAGGATTTGGAAACTGACGAAAGGATATTAAATGCTGCCAAAGATTTGTTCTGGAAGTATGGAATAAAAAGTATCACGGTGGATGACATCTGTAAGGAACTGGGTATGTCTAAGAAGACCATCTATCAGTACTTTGCCGATAAAGATGCTGTGGTATTGGAGATTACAAAGAACGAAATTGCATTGCGCGAAATGGAATGCGATGCCATTTGTTTGCAATCAAAAAATGCTGTCCATGAAATACTCCTGATGATGAAACAAATGGGTGAAATGTTTAGCCGTATGCACGCAAAATTGTTTTATGATTTGCAGAAATATCATCCTGATGCCTGGCAATTGTTTCTTGATTATAAGGAAAATTATATTCTCCCATTAATAGAAAAGAATCTTAAACGTGGTATCGAAGAAGGCTTGTACCGCGAGAACCTGAACATTAAGATAATGGCGAGATTGCGTGCACACGAAATCCAAATGGCTTTCGATCCTGCTATATTTCCCCCTGATAAGTTTTCTCTTGCAGAAGTTCAAATGCAAATGATAGACCATTTCCTGCATGGCGTGGCTACAGATAAAGGTCACAAAACGATTAATAAATATGAAAAGAAGAGAGATGAAAAAGAACAATAATTTTAGAATGTTTAAAATATTTTTACCTCTCAATCGTCAAGAATTAAATATGAATGATTTTATAAAAGCCGAGCAAAACAAAATACAAATATGATTAATAATTTCCCCAAAAACAATCATCAAATAATAAGGCAAAAACACAACAAAAGACTTGATAAAAGGCTGCTTTTAGTGTTTCTGTTATTGTCAATAATGAGTCCATTTGCTTCAATTACTTATGCTCAAAAGAAGGATAATCAGACATACAATTTCAGCCTGCAGCAATGTATTGACTTTGCATATCAAAACCAGGTTGATGTAAAGAATTCTCAAGTTGATGAGCAAATTTCCCAAGCAAAGGTGAATGAAATATTAGGACTTGGTTTGCCACAAATAAATGGCAGCTTTAATTACCAGGATTTTGTCAAGCTTCCTACACAGCTTATCCCTGCACAATTCTTTGGAGGTCCTCCAGGTACTTATATTGGACTTCAATTCGGAACACAATTCGTTGGTACGGCTGATGTTTCGGCTTCCCAGTTATTATTTGACGCATCATTTTTGATTGGATTAAAGGCATCCAAAGCCTATCTTGAATTGTCCAGAAAGAATACTTCAAGAACAAAAATAGAAACCAATGCTGCTGTTACCAAAGCCTATTATTCTGTGTTGGTTGCCGCCGAAAAGATGACGCTTATGGATGCCAATGTGGATAGATTAAAGAAATTAAAGGATGATACGCAAGCTATGTGGGACAATGGTATGATTGAAAAGATAGACCTCGACAGAGTTACTGTGGCTTATAATAATATTGCTTCCGAAAGGGATAATGTTGCGAGATTAATAGCATTAAGTAATTATCTTTTGAAGTTTCAAATGGGTATGGATCAGACTGCTGCGCTCACGCTCACCGATCAAATCAATAGTATGGAATTAATTAATTGGGATGTAAATACATCAGGATTTGATTATACAAAACGCATAGAATATTCCATAATAGAATCCGAAAAGACGCTTGGATTTCTTGACTTGAAGCGATATAAATCGGGCTATTATCCAAGTATTTATGCCTATGGAGATTTAAGTACTGCCAATGAAGTGAATACCTGGAACATCACTGAATCCAACCAGAAATGGTATCCTACAGGATTGATAGGAGCTAAATTAACCCTGCCAATTTTTGACGGACAACAGAAGCATGCGCGTGTAGTTCAGGCAGAATTGAATCTAAAGAAAATAGATAATCAAGAGCAATATTTACAGAATGCTTTGAGCTTCCAGGTAACTTCTGCAAAGACTACTTATGACAACAGTATCGCGAATCTTAAAGTTCAGAAAGATAACATCACGCTTGCTGAAAATGTATATCATGTAA
>JABDAW010000191.1 GCA_013288905.1 Bacteroidota bacterium
TTCATAAGCTATTGGTGCATTTCAGATCGTGCAGGGTTCTCATATTACATCATTCTCAAGACCCAAATGTTTCTTATCTTTGCACCCTATACCACATTATTATTATAATTAAATGCTTTTCAAAATTGCCTGGAGAAATATTTGGAGAAACAAATTACGGAGCATTATTGTTATAGCATCTGTTGCTGTTGGTTTATTTGCTGGCATGTTCATGATTTCTTTTTTCTGGGGAATGGCTAAAGAGGAAATTAATAGTGCTGTTGAAACGCAGCTTTCCCATATTCAAATTCATAATCCCTCATTCATTGATGATAAGGAAGTGAATTTCATCATTCCAAATAGCCGGGAATTGATGGATAAATTAAAGAACGATCCGCGTGTGAAAGCCTTATCCGGCAGGGTAATAACTACAGGTATGATATCGTCTTCGTCCACTGCTACCGGGGTTGAGATTCATGGAATTATTCCTACCGATGAAAGCTCTGTAAGTAGTATTTCACAAGACCTTATAGAAGGGAATTATTTTGCTACCGATGCCTCTGGAAAGAATAATGAAATTGTTATCGGGCAAAAACTTGTGGAGAAATTAGGTGTGAAATTACACAGCAAGATAGTGGTTACTTTCCAATCCAAGGGTGGTGATTTGACGGCTGGGTCCTTTAAGATAGCAGGGATATTTCGTTCTAGGAATTCTATCTTTGATGAGACTACTGTATTCACTCGAATGGACAATCTTGCACAATTATTAGGGACCGATGACGGTATTCATGAAATAGCAATAACACTGAAAGATGCTAAAGAAGTGCCTGCAGTAGATGAATTATTAAAGAATCAATATCCTAAACAATTGGTACAGACCTGGAAAGAACTTTCACCTGAAATAGCAATGATTACAGACCTTTTCGATCAAATCATGTATATTATAATCGGGATTATTTTGCTTGCCTTAATGTTTGGAATAATCAATACTATGCTTATGGCGGTACTCGAAAGACAAAGAGAATTCGGTATGCTTATGGCAATAGGAATGAATAAACCAAGAGTGTTTTTAATGGTCGTTTATGAATCAGTAATGCTGACTTGTATCGGCATACCTGCGGGGATTCTACTAACAATTGGAACGGTAAATTTCTTTGCACATCATGGCATAGATTTATCAGCATTCTCTAAAGCATTGGCGCAATATGGTTTCAGTAATATCATCTATCCTGACTTGCAGACTTCGATGTTTTTACCAATAACTTTGATGACTGCATTTACAGCAATATTATCTGCAATTTATCCTGCAATAAAGGCTTTGCAATTCAAACCGGTTATTGCAATTCATAAGATTTAGCATCAATAAATCTTTAAAGGTTCTGTAATATATAAGATCGTAATTCGATAAAATTATTTATTATAACTTTGTTAAATTTGCAACCATAAATTTTTAAATAAAATAGTATGTCATCAGGAATATTTAATGTGCCAAAGGCAATCAATGAACCGGTATTAAATTATGCTGCCGGAAGCATAGAGAAGAAACAATTGAAAGCCGCTCTCGCTCATGCAAGGTCAAAACAAATTGATGTGCCGATGTATATCGGAGGAAAGGAAATCAGGACGGATAAGAAAGTTGCGATTCGCCCGCCACATGACCATCAGCATGCTCTTGGTCATTATAATTCAGGAGATGAAAGCCATGTAAAAGCTGCAATTGATGCTGCATTAAAAGCAAGAGAGAATTGGGTGAATCTCCCTTGGGAACATCGGGCTGCAATCTTTCTGAAAGCTGCTGAATTAATCAGTGGTCCTTATCGTGCAAGAATTAATGCAGCTACCATGCTTGGGCAATCAAAGACTGTGTTCCAGGCAGAGATTGATGCTGCTTGCGAATTGACGGACTTTCTTAGATTCAATGTGGAATATATGAGAGAAATATTTGCTCAGCAAGTCTCCTCTTCTAAAGGAGTTTGGAATAGAATCGAACAACGACCTTTAGAAGGCTTTGTCTTTGCGCTAACGCCTTTTAATTTCACTGCTATTGCTGGCAATCTCCCATCATCCGCGGCAATGATGGGCAATGTTGTCGTTTGGAAACCTTCAAATACTGCAATTTATTCTGCTAATGTCATCATGGAAGTTTTTCGAGAAGCAGGATTGCCTGATGGAGTTATCAATCTCATTTATGTTGCTGGTCCTGTTGCTGGTGAGGTCATCTTTAATCATCGTGATTTCGCAGGTATTCATTTTACGGGTTCTACAGAAGTATTTCAGGGGGTTTGGAAGACTATAGGAGAGAACATTCACAAATATAAATCCTACCCAAGAATTGTTGGAGAAACCGGTGGCAAGGATTTCATGCTTGCTCATGAATCTGCAGATGTGGATGTCCTTGTAGCTAACATTGTAAGAGCTGCTTTTGAATACCAGGGGCAGAAATGTTCCGCTTGTTCGAGAGCATACATTCCTGCTTCTATTTGGGAAGAAGTCAAGAAGAAATTAGTTGCTGAAGTGAATTCAATTAAGATGGGTCCTACTGAAGATTTTACTAACTTTATTGCTGCAGTTATTGATGAGAAATCATTCGATAAAATCGCAGGTTATATTGAAGCGGCAAAGAAGAGTGATGAGGTCGAAATTATTGCAGGAGGCACTTACGATAAATCAAAAGGGTATTTCATTCGACCCACTGTATTATTAACAAAGAATCCTAAATATGTTACCATGTGCGAAGAGATTTTCGGACCTGTTCTTTCGGTATATGTTTATGATGAAAAGAAGTTTGATGAGACACTTGAATTGATTGATTCTACAGGCAACTACGCTCTTACCGGAGCCATCATTGCTCAAGACCGCTATGTTATTAATCTTGCTTCTAAGAAACTGGTTAATGCTGCCGGAAACTTTTACATTAATGATAAATGCACCGGAGCAGTCGTCGGTCAGCAGCCTTTCGGTGGTGCTCGTGGTTCGGGTACTAATGATAAGGCAGGTTCGATGATTAATCTTTTGCGTTGGGTTTCTCCCAGAACCATCAAGGAAACGTTTGATCCTGCGAAGGATTATCGTTATACTTTCATGTCTGAAGAATAAATAATTACTTCTTTAATAAATAACAATTTATTAAAG
>JABDAW010000192.1 GCA_013288905.1 Bacteroidota bacterium
GATCGTCAGTTATATAGTGATCCATTTTCTTTGCAAACACTTTCACTTTGACTTTTGCAGAATCGCTGTATAAAATATCAATATTTGTAGCGGTTTCAGAAGGTGCTTTAGTTTTGGCTGTAACCAATTTCACTTTTTCCATATCATTTTCGCAAGAGACTATCGAAAATATCAGGAGAAAAAAAACGATGTTTTTAATATTTATAAGATGCATTAATCTGATTTCTGGGGCAAAATTACTATTTATTATTGGAATAGATAAAAAAATATAGACTTACTAATTTGAATATGGAAGTTTTGGAAGGATAAATTCTTAGCTTTAGTGCTTAAAAGGAGTTGTATTTTAGTTAAAAGGAGTTGCACTTTTGTTAATAGTCCAACTCCTTTTAACTAAAACACAACTCCTTTTGACCAAAGTACAACTGCATTTGGTAAAACCAGTTCTGCTTTTGATAAATATAGTTCTGCTTTTTGCAAATTGACAAACACGGATGGTAAAAGCGTTTCTTCATTTTGTAAAAACAGAACTGCTTTTTACTAATACAGAACTACTTTTGAATGGTAAAACCATTCTCAACCAATTAATTCACCCAATGACATAAGGCGCAAATCAAAAGTCAGATTTTTGGAGTAAATAACTCCCTTCTGAGGCTTACCTCATCAACAATATAAAGCCTGCTTTGCTGAAATTGGTGCCTGAATATCCTGCTGCTTTGAGGCTATAATAATAGGTGCCTTCGGGGCATTGCAAGCCGACTTGGTCGTATCCATCCCAGAGAAGATGATTACCTGTGGTCTGGAATAGCAACATTCCCCAGCGATTGAATATTTCAAGATTATAAACTTCCAAACCGCTTGTGGTTATTTCAAAATAATCATTGTAGCCATCATTATTTGGAGTGAAAGTGTTTGGAATATTTAACAAGCCTTCGATGACATCTATGTAGCGGAAATAGGTGGAATCATGGCAGCCATTTCGGTCGGTAACCGTGAGTTCAACTTTATAGGTGCCGGGTAAATTCCAGTTGTGAATAGGATTAATAAAATTAGAACCTTCACCATCCCCGAAAGACCATTGCCAAAGAGTGATGGCAGCAAAAGCATCGAAACTTTCGTCCTGAAAATGGATGGAATCGCCGACATAAATCGGAATTGTATAATTGCTGATGAAGGCAGCAACTGGATTATCAATATTCACCCAAATGTAATTAGGCTCAAAGACCGTATCAATAATTACCGCACATAAATTGGAGTCCTTCACCACAAGATATATCGTATAGCGACTCGAATCAGCATTGGTATAGGTATGGAATGGATTCCTTGCGGTATCAGTGGTTCCATCACCGAAGTTCCAGAGAAAAGTAGAATTAATATTGCTGGTATTAATGAAATGAATCGTCAAAGGAGTGCAGCCGGTAGTGGTGTCTGAAAAGAAACCCGGATTCGGGACAGGAAGCGGAATAACATAAATGGAATAAGAAGCCGTAGCCGAGCATCCATTGGTATCCGTAACGGTTACCATGTATGTCGCTGTGGAATCAGCGGTGATGGTTTGAGTAATGGCATTGGTATTCCAGAGATAAGAGGCATAAGTATTGTTGACGGTGAGATTGACAGTATTGCCCTGGCAGAAAGTGTCAGTACCGGTAGAATTAATAGTGGGTATCGGGAAATTATGAACATGAATCGTATCCCTTGCAGTATCAGGCAATCCACCACAGCTTGGAATAGCAATTAAGGAAACATAATAAGTTCCCGGCACGGAATAAATATGGGTAGGATTGACAACAGAACTTGATGTAGAATCCCCAAAATTCCAAATGAAATAAGAACCATTCGTAGAAGTATTGTGGAAGGTGTCAGCAAGACTACCGCAGCCATTCAAAGGACTGTGAGTAAAGGAACTAACGACATGTGTATTCGGAATGTAAGGGCAGGCAGTATCTGGAACGAACCTCCAAATGTCATTGAAGAAAGGATTTGATTGTCCGCCAAACATCCACAAATTACCTGAAGTATCTCTCCATCCATTCGATCCATAGCGGCATGGCGGAACATTGGTGGGGCTTGAAATGGTGATGGTTCCATAGCTTCCGACAGCACCGGAGGCAGTGCTGCCACTCATCAATGTCCATTGATTGGTGGCGACGCTGTAATACCAAAGGTCATTAAATCCTCCTGCATTATTTGCTCCTCCGAAGAAGACAAAATTATCACAAGGCATGGTCCAGCAAGCTCTGTTTTCATATCTTGAGCCGGGATGATTCGTGGCATTGGTAATACATTGACCATTGTCGAGCGTACTATCATTCGGGGTATTTGCGCCATCCATCCAGGTCCAGGAATTGCTTGCGATATTAAACCTCCACAAATCACTAAGATTATTAAAATTGCTTTTGTTACCGGCATATAAATAAAAGTTTCCTGCATGGTCTTTCCACTTTGCATAGACAGCGCGGCAGGAGGGATTATTTAATGGGTCAGGAACACCCTTTGTACCATAGGAAGCGGGCTGATTGGTCAGATTGGGTCCTTTCATCCAAGTCCATTCGTTGGTTGCTAAATTATATTTCCAAAGGTCGGAATAGGTAGCCATTTGAAGAATGTATCCACCAAAAAACCATAGATTACCACTGGTATCAGCCCATGAAGCATTGGTGCCGCATCTTGAAGGAGGAAGATTGGCAGGAGCAGTAATCTGAATAGCACCATAAGAACCCGCGTTATTCACGGTATCCGGACCATTCATCCAAGTCCATTCACTGGTGGCAATATGATACCTCCAAAGATCATTCAGATTGCCATAATTGGTGGTGTTATTTCCAAGACCATTACCACCGAAAAGCCAGAGATCACCTGCTGAATCAACCCAAGTAGTCATTCCAAATGTTCTTCCGCCAGGAATATTATTGACTGAAGGTATTCCTTGAACTCCATAAACTCCTGCCTGATTAATCACATCAGTTCCACTAATCCATGCCCATTGATTTGTTGAAGGTTTAAATTCCCAAAGAGTTTGAAACAATCCATTAGTAAAGTCCATTCCTCCAAAGAGCCAGAAGTTGCC
>JABDAW010000193.1 GCA_013288905.1 Bacteroidota bacterium
ACGTTTTGTTGTATTTTTTTTGAAATACTTTCCATCATTTTATTTATAAAACTTTATCAATACCGCAAGTGACGATAAAACCGGACAGGTGCAAAGTTTCTGAATGGTTGCAAGTTTATCTTAATAAATTAAACCATACAGGAGCTTCGCACCTGTCCGTTTTTTTGCATTCCTTCCTTCGTCTTGTGATTGCGACTTTTCAGGCGCAGCAACAAGACGATGAAAACAATTAGGAATTAGGAATTACGAATTAGGAACATGCACACCCTAATTCGCGTAATTCCTAATTCCTAATTCCTAATTCTTTGGTTCTACTGGGAATTTTGTGGGAAGCTTAATTTACATTGATTCAATAGGATAAAATTTAACCACAGAGTACACAGATTAACACAGATTTTGGTCGCCAAGAATCTGTGTTAATCTGTGTACTCTGTGGTTAAATTTTATTCCTTTAAATTTTGGTTAATATCCCCCTATAATCATTTACCCACAAAATTCCCAGTAAAGCCAATTCTTTTAATACCCACATTAGTAGGGTTTAACATTTTATTTCCCCACTGCTATGCGATTGTGCAGCCTTTAGAATAGCGGTAATTTTGCACCCTGAAATGGTTCTGGATTTACCATTCAGAAATTTAAGAAGACAAAACAAAATAATAATGGTAATGAAGAAAAGATTTAAGGATATAAAAGATTCACACAAAGGACACAAAGAATTTCACAAAGAAAACAAAGTTATATACTGCAATCTTTTTTTTCTTTGTGAAATTCTTTGTGTCCTTTGTGTGAACCTTTTTATCCGAAGAATCAATTTTATTGCGATTTATTGCATTTTACTTCCTTCTTTTCTGCTATCTCAAAACGTGGGAATCAACGCTACCGGCGCGGCTCCTAATGCTTCTGCGATGCTTGATGTCAGCTCTACTACCAGTGGGTTGCTGATACCGAGAATGACGCATTCTAATATCACTTCCATCACCGGTACGGCTACTGGTTTATTGGTTTATGCTACGGATGCTCCGGCAGGATTCTATTACTTCGATGGAAATGTTTGGAGACCACTTTTGTCCACCGCCATAAATGCAAACGGAGGCTGGAGTCTTGTCGGGAATGCAAATACTGTGGATGGAACCAACTTTATAGGAAGCACGGATAGCGTGGCTTTCGGTATCAAAGTCAATAGTCAGAATGCTGGAAGATTAGACCCAGGTTTAGTAAATACTTTCCTTGGATATAAAGCCGGAAATGTCAATGTAAATGGTACTAATAATATCTTCATCGGGCAGAATGCGGGGCTTGCAAATACTTCAGGCAGCTATAATATTTCGATTGGTTATAATGCCGGAATGTCTAATGCCACCAGCGGTCACAACATCGCCATTGGCAATAGTTCATTGGCTGCAAATACTTATACTGTGGATGTTACTGCGATAGGAGATTCTGCATTATATTCGGCAAATTCGGATGATTTGTTTGCTATCGGAAATCGTGCTGGACGAAACAATACCAACGGTTATAAGAATATGTTTATTGGTGAAGATGCAGGCTACAGCACCACTTCGGGATATTACAATCTTTTTGTTGGCGGGGCGGCGGGCTATAATAATACCACCGGAACTTATAATTATGTCTTCGGAAGGGCTGCATTAGATCAGAATAAAACAAGCAGTAATAATATCGCAATCGGGCGTGAGGCGGGCTATTATCATGTTTCGAGCGATGACAATATTTTCATCGGTCATTATGCCGGTTTTTTAGATACCAACGGATATGAAAATGTAATAATTGGAAATTATACAGGCTACAATAATCTTTCTGGGAATGAGCTTACCATGCTTGGATTTGCTGCGGGCAACCAAAATACTACAGGTTATGGAAATACATTTCTCGGATTTTATGCCGGATATCAAAACACTACCGGCAACTATAATACCTATCTCGGTTGGGAAGCCGGAAATCATGATACGATAGGTTCTGATAATGTATGTGTAGGAACGCAGGCAGGAGGTAATTCAAGAGGCAGTTATTCTGTATTTGTAGGAACCTCCAGCGGTTTAAGTAATAGTGCGAATTATAATACATTTATCGGCGCTAATTCCGGTACTGGTAATACTTCAGGAGGTTATAATTCTTTTGTTGGATACCTCTCCGGCGGTTTTAATACCACGGGCATAGATAATAGCTTTTTGGGTTCTCAATCAGGTCTAAGAAATACCACAGGATATAATAATGTTTATGTTGGTTTTTCGTCTGGTATGTTTAATAAAACAGGTCATAATAATGTGGCTTTAGGTACCAGTTCCCTTTACTTAGATTCTGTAGGAAATGCCAATACTTCTGTTGGGAATTTTGCAATGCTAAATGCGATAGATAGCGGAAATACAGCGGTAGGTTATTATGCAGGACAGACCATCACTACAGGCAGTTCCAATACCTTCTTGGGTTACCTGGCTGATGGTTCGGCAACGATTAATAATTCTACAGCCATTGGAGCAAACGCCTTCGTTACAGCAAGTAATTCGATTGTATTAGGAGGCACAGGAGCCAATGCTGTTAATGTGGGAATCGGCAACACAGCACCTGCTCAAGCCCTTGATGTTACCGGGAATGTAAAGTTCAGTGGAGAATTGATGCCAGGTGGAAATGCAGGCACAGCAGGGCAATTCCTCATGTCGAATGGAGCAAGTACTCCTTCCTGGCAAACTCTTGAAACAACAGTGATTGCTTATCCTGTCACTAATAGTAGTTCTCCTGAACCTATCTCTACAACTGGTTGTTATGGCACAGCAGCTACGACATTCTCAACAGTTACCGGAGCTACATTAACCTTACCAACTAATACAGGCACTTACCTCATTCTTGCCAATGCAGAAGTCTTCGGCAGCACGAATGGAACATCATCAATCACACTCACTGATGGCACCAACTATTATGGCACATCGAACCCTCAATATACAACCACTACAGGCTTTACTACTTGGAGCACTACTACTGTTGTAACAATTTCATCCTCTACTTCTTATTCTATTCAGGCTGCTAAT
>JABDAW010000194.1 GCA_013288905.1 Bacteroidota bacterium
ATTCGCAATCACAAGACGATGAAAGGAAAAATATCAATCTAATCATCTTTATTAATTAAATCCTTATTAATTAGTCACAATTAAATTTCGTACTTTTGCATTGTTAATAATAATATAGACAATGTCTGCGCAAGAAATAAAACAAGAAATTCACAAGGTGATTGAAGAGATTCCTGAACCTGTTTTGAATGATATTCTGATGTATCTGAAACATGTAAAAGAGGATGCCGGGATCATTGAAAAATATCCTCCTCTTGATTACAACAAATATCATTTCGAGACTAAAGATTTAAAGTTTAACCGAGACGAAATCAATGAGCGATAAAAGGATTTTTATTGACTCGAATATTCATCTTTATTTATTCGGAAAGGATCAGAAGAAGAAAGATTTTGTTGTTACTCTTTAAAATAAAAACCACATTATCAGCACGCAGGTAGTGAATGAAAATGTAAATGTTTGTTTGAAGAAATTACAACTGTGGTTAAGGTTTATCGCTTTGAATTTTGGTTAATATTCCGTTATAACTCTTTACCCACAAAATTCCCAGTAGAACCATATATTCAGATTGAAAAAGCAAAGAAGGATTATCATGAAATTGGGAATTATCCTTATGAGGAATATCTTAAAAGAATCATTAATATTATGGATAGTCCTGATTCTGTTTAAAAGTTTTGTTAATAATAATACATCATCGTTATCTTGTTTTCTGTCCGAATATTTTTTCATGTCAATCAAATGTTGCAGTGACACTATGTTTATTATCAAATCCTCTTGCTTTCTGATTTCTCGCTGGCTCCACAACAGGTCAAAAGAAAATGGAGCATCAATTAAAACATCCAAAGTCATATATTCAGATCAAGAATTAAAAAAGGAATAGGCAATAAGATTTTTATCTTTTATCATCTTTTCCCGTTCAGCTTTATCAAGCATTGTCTTTAACGAAACAGGAATACTTGCATGATAATCCAGAACCTCCATAGCATTTTAAAATCTCGAAATATTCTCCTCTTCAAAATCAAGAAGAATATCAATATCAGCAGTCATCCTCGGAATTCCATAAATATTTACAGCAGCGGAATGCGATTACAAAACTATGATCAGATTTATCAAGAATGTAGATGAAACCGGAAAGGCAGGATTTTCAGTTCGGAAATTAATTAATAATTTCTCCTTTGTTATTAGACAATTTTTCGCGCCATTTTTGGATATCCTCAGTTGTTTGTTTGATCCAATCTGTTACTTCGCCAACGATTTTCAATGGTGCCTGGGTGCGATAGGAACGTGTCAGATTGCCTGGAAATTTTTTGTCGGTAACGTTCGGGTCATTTTCAAAGCTCCCTGTGGGTTCAACTATATAAACACGTTGAGGTCCATCACCTTTAGCTAATGCCGCTGCAAGTCCAGCCCCATTAACAATGGCTGTGAAATAAATGTGATTCATTATGATTTCGTGGTGGTAGTTTGACCCGAACCCTGCTGTCAGCAAATCGCCAACCTGCAAATCTGCTTTCGTCCCATGATAAAAGGGACCTTTGTCAGACAGTTTTCCTGTAAACAAAATTGCTAATTCATAATTCCTTTTTGCGCTGTCAAAGTCGCTTAAATCTTCATAGCATTTGGCGATATTTAAATATATAGAAGGAAAAGCTGACTTAACGGCGTCGTTGTTTATTTTTAATGCAAACTGCAAAGCTGTTTCGAACCATTTTAATTTGTCGGATACATTTTTTTGATGTCGAGCTACAAAATGAGCAGCAATGAATTTTTCAAAGTCGTTTGCCGCTTCATTCCAGGCTTGAAGAAATAGTCTGCTTGCCTCTTCAGGCTTGTCATTCCCTTCCAGTTCCATACCTTGAACACAGAGCTTAACTACGTTGTTGTTTGGGTTGAATTCCATTTTATTTTGTCAATAAATTATTTATATATCAATTTCGTTGGCTTTCTTTATGCCGATGAAGGGGCTCACAATTTCCATTTTATTTTGAAGTCGCCAAATTATAAAAAAGCTACTGAATCAAAAAAACAAATCAAACCTTCGCCTTCTATCTCATTTTTCCCTCTTCTGCTCCAAAGCCCCCTATCCACAACCCTTTCCACTCTCCCACCAATCTTCGTTATTAATGAAAAAAGCATGGTTATAGACAATAATCACCTTTTACCCTTAGCAACTATCTCTTTTGCCTTAGAACCTGTTCATAATCTATTATCAATAAAGAAATAAATGCAAGCACGACAAACTGAAGGCTTGTATTGAATTTTCGTTCGCAGCTTTTCCAAAGTCTTCTGCTGCGCATGGCTTCCCTGATGTCATCATAATCTTCTACTATTGCTACTTTTATATCCTCCATCTCTTAAGGTTTGAGGGTGCAAAATTAGTCAATAATTGAATGCTTTTGAGTAGCCCTTTAGGGTAATGCCTATTTGTTAATGAGTTTGGAGGGATGGAAAATGACATCCAAAAACTTTAGTCCTTCTTATCAGAACTTTCAATTTTTAACCTTAAAATATTTCTTTTATAACAGTAATCACACACATGCGAAATTGCGGAGGACATTCATCGCTTGTTAATGTATATCACAACGGTCGGAATATATATCACAACGGTTGGAATATACATCCCTTCCGTTGTGATATACATTACCTACCCTTGTGATATACATTCCAACCGTTGGAATGTATATTCCAGCCATTGTGATATACATTACCTACCCTTGTGATATATATTCCAACCGTTGTGATGTATATTCCAATGGTTGTGATGTACATTACCTACCCTTGTGATGTATATTCCAACCGTTGTGATATATATTCCCTCCTTTGAGATATACATTCCAAAGGGAAAATCATCTTCCCATGCGTTATTCACCATTTTTATGACTTCTTATCCAATGTGAATAGA
>JABDAW010000195.1:0-426 GCA_013288905.1 Bacteroidota bacterium
TCATTCCTTGAAGTCAAGAAATGGATACTTGGTCAGTATTTAATTGAATTCAAAACCCATGACAAGAGTCAGGGCAAATATATTTTTAATAACTAAATTTAATAAACAAAAATGGAACACCAAGATTATGGTAACAAAACAAAGGAGGAATGGGACGCACAGTACCTTGTCCTCCACGAGAAACTGCCGGCATTAGCTGCTGCATTTGGTCTGTCAAGTGATTTGATGGATACGATTCATGCCATCTATTTCTGGTCGGTTTGGCTGTCGAATGCACAGAACCAAAGCGGCACCAGCGATAAAAGTCTGACCGCTTTTACCGATACCTTTAGCACTGGTCCTGCTTCAACCTCAACTGTGGTGATCCCTGCTCCTGCTGATTTTGGAACTGCTCCTACCAGCGCATGTCCTGCTGATGCTCAAGGA
>JABDAW010000195.1:436-2881 GCA_013288905.1 Bacteroidota bacterium
TTCCTGACTCCTGAAATTCCATTTAATCAAGCCACCTTTATTCCTGATGGCGATGCGAAAACTTCTATTGGAAACATTGCAGTTCACAGCAGTGTAAAATTTGTAAAGACAAAAAATCTTTACGCAAGAGTTACCGGCACAAACACTTGGATTTTTATCAGAACCTTCACCGGAGCGCATTACGATTATCACCGCGTTCCGACAACGCCTAATACTGCTGAAAGTGTTGACATGATTGTTTATGGAGTGATTAATAACGTCCAGTTGGCTAATCCTTCGGCTATCTTCACGGTGCTTTATCAGCCGCAGCAGATGCCGCCTCCGGTGGTGTAGTGAAAAACTTAATTGAAATCAGAAAGCCCTTCGATAACGCATCGAAGGGCTTTCTTTTTATGTAGAAAATCTTAAAGATTCGCCCTGATAGCAGCAGCTATTTCTGCTAATTCTTCATTGCTTAATTTCAGCTTCGGGCGGCTGAAATTAATATCGCCAACATGATTCAATGGTATCAAATGAATATGAGCATGCGGCACCTCCAAACCAATAACCGCCACCCCTACCCTAAGACACGGAATGGCTTTCCCGACAGCCTTGGCGATATGTTTTGAGAAGACGAAAAGGTCCTGTAGGACAGCATCCTCCACGTCAAAAAGATAATCCACCTCCATCTTAGGAACCACCAGCACATGCCCTCTGACTAATGGATTAATATCCAAAAAAGCAAAACAATTCTCATTCTCCTCAATCTTATGACAAGGAATTTCTCCGTTAATGATTTTGGTAAATATGGAAGCCATAAATTATATTTTACTATAGATAATAAAGATTCGCTTCACCACAGATTGCCCGGATTTACACAGATTATAACTTTGAGGAATCTGTGTAAATCCGAGCAATCTGTGGTGAACCTTTTCATTAATTTATTTGTGGTTAATTGCAATTAAATTATCGGGAGATTTCTAAAATCTCGAATTGAATGACACCGGCAGGGACGTTAATATCAACGACATCACCTTTCTTCTTGCCCAACAACCCCTTGCCAATGGGCGAGCTGACAGATATTTTTCCTGATTTAAGATCCGATTCACTCTCAGCCACCAACGTATAAGTGACCATAGTGCCGGTCTTCAGGTTCTTTAATTTCACGATAGACATGATCAGGGCTTTCGACAAATCCAATTTTGATTCATCAATAATTCGGGCGTTGCTCACCATATCTTCCATTTTAGAAATCTTCAGTTCGAGCATACCTTGCGCCTCTTTAGCGGCATCGTATTCGGCATTTTCAGAGAGGTCGCCCTTTTCCCTTGCCTCTGCTATCTGTTTGGAAATACTTGGGCGTTCGACATTCTTCAGTTGATTCAATTCATCTTGAAGTTTTTTCAATCCTTCGGGGGTGTAATAAGAAATATTTGACATGATTATTTATTTGTATAGAGTTTGAAATGCAAAATTAGAATATTTATTGTTCGGTTCAAAATTTTTAAGTTTGGAATAAGACTATAAAACGAAAGGAAGACTCCGTTGCCGAAGTCTTCCCGCATATATGTTTTTTTGTTTATTTTATAAGCTTACACGAGCACCAAAAGTATGACAACCCATAAAAGGATTCGTGGCACGATAAGCATAATCAATGCCGAAAGTCTTGCCATTGCCAAGTGGCAATTCGAAAGTAACACCTGCAGTGGGACCTGTAAATACCGTTAACCTGGTAGATTGGCTGAAAATTCCATTCTCATAAACAAAGCCGCCACGAAGCATGAAATAAGATTTAAAACCATATTCCATACCCAATGTATATTGGTCATTGGTATAAGAATTAGAACCAAAATTACCAGCTATAGACAAGCGGTGATCTTGGGCAAGTTTCAAATCATAAGTCACTCCGATATTTACCAATGAAGGCAATTCATAAGTCTGCGCCCGTTCCTGAATGGTCATTTGATAGGTAGTAGTTCCCGGACCATAAGATTTAAAAGAAAGTCCGTCGCCGCCATAAACCATTGCAGGACCTACGTTCTTGAGAGCGATTCCGAATTTAAGATTATCGGTTTTCTTCTTACCGGTTTTATCTCTCCCCAAACCTGTTACATATTGAATTCCGGCATCCAGACAAAATCCATTAGAGGTAAGATTAGGAATAGATTCAGAGATAACTTTAGCTGTAATTCCAGCGAAAATACTATTGGAAAATGCTTTTGCATAAGAAAGCCCAATGTTCATGAAGTTCGGAGAATAGGTTCCTAATCCGCCTTCAGGTTGATTATTCGTAGTGATAGGAATATCACCAAAAGACATGGACATAATCCCTAAACCGATTACGCCGCTTTCACCCACCCTTTGAGTAAAACCAAAAGCGTTGATTCTTGTTCCTGACCCTTGTAAATAATCAGTGCTGGCAAAAACAACTTCCGTTTTTTGAGTGAATGAAATACCCGCAACGTT
>JABDAW010000196.1 GCA_013288905.1 Bacteroidota bacterium
GCGAAAAGGTTTTTATCGGCAACCCTATTGATGAAATAAAGCAATCGGAAGAACAAAAAATCATCTCCATGAATGATCCTGAAACGGTCAATAAGATTATGGAAATGCTGGATGAATATATTCGACCTGCAGTAGAAGGAGATGGAGGAGCAATCAATCTTAAATCCTTTGAAAATGGAGTAGTAACAGTTCAACTAAAAGGCTCATGCAGTGGTTGTCCTTCCTCAACATTGACTTTAAAAGCAGGCATTGAGAATCTTTTAAAACGAATGGTTCCGGGGGTTACTGAAGTAGTCGCTGAATCTATTTAAACTGATAATAAACAGAATTGTTATTGATCTAGTTATTTTCGTTTTTCCATTGCATGAAGTTAATAGTACAGGCACTATAATCAGTATCCAAAACTTGTTTGATATTGTATTCATAATAAAGATTTCTAAATCGAACCGTTGGCAAAGAAACAAATTTGTTATTACGATAATGATTGATTGATTCTTGCAAAGTATTCTATAACTTTTATTTTGTCCTCTACTGGGACCTTCGGCTGTCATATTTGCATTCGACCCAGTAATAATAACAATCTTTCTGACGGCTTCTTTCAGCAACAACCGAATCAATCACTGGCTCAACATGTCTTCCACTAAGACTAGTGGTGCTTCACTATTGCAAGTGCAATTTTCTCTATGACAAATGGAAGAGTATTAATATTACTTCATTCCTCCATACTAACCATTATGGAGGATATCATGACCATTATATGAGCCATAATGGTCATGATATGAGGCATAATGGTTATGATGGGAGCCATAATGGTTATGATGCGAGGCATAATGGTCATGATATCCTCCATAATGGTTATGATGCGAGACATAATGGTCATGATGCGAGACATAATGCTCATGATGGGAGCCATAATGGTTATGATACGACACATAATGGTTATGATATCCTCCATAATGGTAAGTATAATGCTTCTCATCTTGTC
Source organism: Bacteroidota bacterium (assembly GCA_013288905.1). Taxonomy (GTDB): domain Bacteria; phylum Bacteroidota; class Bacteroidia; order AKYH767-A; family JABDAW01; genus JABDAW01. The sequence goes on from JABDAW010000196.1 coordinate 986, forward strand.
AAATGTCATTTTTTTCTATTTAATGATAGTAAATTTCCCTTGGAAGACCTTCTATTTCTCCAGATAGGATAGCCGAAAAAGTCGCGACAGAAACCACCTCCCAATAATATATCTTTAGACTAAGAATCTCTTGATAATCTTTTTATCAATAAAGAAATAAATGCAAGCACCGCAAATTGAAAGCTGGTATTGATTTTTCGATTGCCGTTTTTCCAAAGTCTTCTATATTTTCCAGCACTGTGAAGGAACATTCTTTACCTATCTTTATGGATCAATTGCAAATGTATGCAGCTCATTTCGCTTTGACAAATTGTATTTCGGCAACTATAAGTTTTTTTACCGATTTAACAAATTTCTCACCATTATTTACTCCATCAAAAAATACCTTTGCTAACTTTGAGAGAGATAGAATGGGAATATTCAAAACTTTTCCAAATAACTTTTGATGCAGGACGATTAAGAATTTCACCTCTGTTCACAATGCCAGGAAAAGAACTTGGGAAATCAATGTCACTACAATGCTTATCTAAGCCCTTTGAAATATAGTAATGAATTGTCCGATCATGATTTTTTCAAGAAGCGTTTTTAAAATACAGATAAGCTATTTTAAGGGGTTTTATTTTAATATTTGGATTGTTGAGGAGCTACTTTATAGATATAAAAATTTTCATCTCTAACAATAGCCCCTTCAAAGAATTGAATAAGATTCCAATTCTTTGGTTTTATCACTAAAGAATCTGTAGTTAGGAGAACAAGAATATCAGAATTTATTTGATTTGAAATGCTATCGGTTTGAGTGATTAAATCTTTATCCGTTACAACTACTTTAATTGAATTATCCCATACCGGATAAAATTGCCATTTCTTTGAGAAAGGAAAATAAACAGGTCTTTCAAGAAGACCAGAAACACTTATAGCACCCCATAGACTGCCAACAATAGGCATATTGTCTAAAGATTCACTTTTGAGATATTTTGTAACTGTTATTGCATTTGAAAAAGGATATTTTATCTCAAACTTTATGGCAACCAATGCAGCGATAAATTGAATTGACAAAACAAAAATTAAAAAATATTTTATTGTAAAAACCTGAATTGCTTCTATAATTTTAGAGCCAGATCTTGAATTTAGATTCTTGGCTTTAAAATCAGAATATAAAATATAACTGCATAAAACAAATGCAATATAAACTTGTCCGTGGTGCCTTTCATAACCAAAGTATTTTGTGTATGTAAAAAATAATAATCCAATTGTAACAGTATAAAATAGCAATAAAATTTTTTTGTTTCTTAAGAACATAAACGTTATGAAAAGCAAAGTAATCAATGAACAAATTGACATAATCAAAACTTTATTTTTTAATGAATCAAAAATAAAAGTATCTCTAAAATTGCGAATGAAAAGTGGAAGAGGAAAATAACCTCTAGCTATCGTATTTAAAACAGAAATAAAATGCTCCTTGTTAAATTCAATATTCCAAGGATTAAAGTAACCATCCACTGGTGGAATCATTGTTATTAAAGAAATTATTAACCCAGAAAGAATAATAAGAAGTGAAATATAGAGTCTCCCCCCTTTTTGTAAAGATTTTGATTCATATAATCTACTGATTATATAACCATAGAAAGGCAATCCTACAATTATAGCATAAACACTGTCCTGAAAAAGTATAAAAAAGAGAAATGATATCGTTATTAAATACTTCCCATTATACTTTATAAAAAGCCCTGTTGATAAGAATAATAAAAGCATTTCGGATGAATAGTATCTACTGATAATAGAGTATTCATAAGCAAAAAAATATCCGAAAATGAACAGGACATTCACAAAAAATTTGAAAGGAGAAAAATAGTTGAAAACAAATATTGTCAAAGATGCAATGCAG
>JABDAW010000197.1 GCA_013288905.1 Bacteroidota bacterium
CATAAAGGCTTTATAGAATCCGCCTTTGCGCAATCCATCGCAGCGAATATTAAGACGGGACAATTCACTCGAGGTGGCAGTACCTTGACTATGCAGTTGGTCAAGAACGTTTTTCTTTCCAAGAATAAAACTATCGGCAGGAAAGTTGAGGAAGCCCTTATCGTATGGCTCATTGAGAACAATAATCTAAGCTCGAAAGACAGGATGTATGAGGTCTATCTGAACATCATTGAATGGGGTCCGAATATCTATGGAATTGCACAGGCAAGCAAATTCTATTTTAACAAACGTCCCTCTGATCTTTCTCTTTCTGAAAGTATTTTCCTGGCATCCATCATCCCTTCTCCAAAATGGTTTAAGTATGCTTTCGATGAATCAGGAAAATTAAAAGAAGAACGTCTTGCGAACTTCAAAGTCCTCACTGAAATTCTTTTCAAGATAGGAATCATCACCGAGGAGCAGCATGATTCTTTCATTAAAAGGCAAAGCGAAATTGTTTCTTCTTCCAAAAGACAGCATTCCAAAAGATTCTTTATTAATAAATGAAGAAGGTTTTGACTATTAGAATTCTTTAGGGTGGTTTGCTATCTTTGCAGAATAATAAATTAATATGAAAGTAGCGAAAAAGGATGTTGGGTTTCGAACAATAACATTAAAGTATGATGGTATTGGTAAGTTGAATGAATTTGAAAAGAAATTAATAAATAGCTATGAGGATTTGCATCTTGAAGCAAAAGAGCTTTCGGATGATATTAATCAATTTTCAAAAGCCTTTGCTGCTTTAGAGGAGCATTGCAGTGACTCCCAAAAGATGATTTCTAAAACGGATAAGATGCTTGAGAAAATGTATCAGACAGCGACTATTGAGAAGAAAGATAATGGACTTCAATTGAATGTTTCTGATATATATGTACCCTCAATGGAGTTGGTGGCAAAGGGAATTGAGGATTATAATAAATTGCCCGATGCCAATAACAAACATGCAGAACCACTTAACATCCTTCAGATGAAAATCATTAATGATATTGAGGATAAAGCAGCGCATATTAATATGTTTTCAAAGACTTATTATGAATTGAACAAAGGCGATGACATTGAGGAATTAGACATGGATCAACTTAGATTGGACTTCACAGATTTTTTAAAATGTCACGAAGAACTCCACAAACAATGGATGGAATTACATGCGGATTTTACGAAATATATCGTCGAGATTTTTAATCCTTATGCCCTTTATGTAAGTTCATTTGGAGAACGGTATAAAAAATTAAACGATGCTGCAATGGCTAAGGCTGAGGAAGTCATTGATACTAAAGTGAAACGCATTAAAAACTACGAACTCCCTGCCAATAGCGAGCAAATGACCAAGTATGCTGCGATGCTTGATGAAGCCGGTGTACGTGGAAATGGAATTTATTTAGAGATGAGTTGGGCTGCTATTGACAGGAATGATACTTCTGCTATTATGGATATTATTCGTGTTGCGCAACATAAAACTGATGCGCTTCGCAATGTGATTTATGGAATACAATTTAAGATTAATGACATCCCGTTGAGTGAGCCGATGGGAAGCAGACAAAACATCTTTATGAGTCCTAAAATCCTTGCTTGGTTTGCTCATCTTGGAGAGATTCCGATGATTTATTTCTTCATTCGCGACCCAGGTACCGGCAGTCATTGTCTCTTTGCGGATATGATTTTGGATGGGTCATTGGAAGTCATTCAAAAGCCTGATGAAGGTGCTACTTATTATGGTTTTCAGCCTCCGAATATCAACATAATCTTTAATCGTTTATTTGAAGGCGCTGTTCATTTTCTTGAATTCTGTTATGGTACCGGAGTGGACGCTAAACCCCACGTGGATTATGCCATTCAATGCTTCCGCGATGGCTTTCAACTGGATACTATGTTTCCTCGTCCGACAACTTTTAAATACGAAGATGTAGAGGAAGAATGGAGGCGAATTTATCGAAGATAGAATCTAATCAAGTTATTTATCTTCATTTATAACTTTTATTAGCCCGATATATTTTTGATAAAGATTAACGACATCACCTTCTTTATATTCTTTCCCGTTGGTTTTATTTGTTACTACTTCAGGTTCTTTTGACGACATCATTCTTATCAGACCATTAAGATAAAATGATTTAATTGCGTATGCAACATTTTCAGTTTGATCACCTCTGTAAATAGTTGATGTTATTCCAACAATTAAGCCATTGTATGTAAATAGCGGTCCGCCACTGTTTCCATGTGTTACAGGAACAGAAATTTGGTAATATCTGATATCATCTTTTAACCCCGTCATAGCACTTATATTTCCTTCGGAATACTTAATATTAGATCCCATTACATTAAACTTTGGATACCCGATTGTAAATACTTTTTCGCCCACATTTTTCACATCGCCTAAGGAATATGGAATACTGTCAAAAGCTTTAAAAGTACTATCTTCAATTTTTATTATTGCTATATCATTCGACACATCCTTCAGAATGGTTTTAGCAGAATATGTTTTCTTTTCAGACCCCTGAAACAGTGTAATATCAAGCTTCTTAGCTTTTTTTACAACATGAAAGTTGGTAGCAAAATATCCATCCGTTGAAATTGCAAAACAAGAACCCGAGCTTGACCATTTATTCCCTTCATCATCAACCCCGGTATTAGAAGATGATATCTTTATATAACTTCTTTTAGTATTTCGCAAAAGGCTTGACATTACACAAGAGAGCGTTTTCGTAATGGGATTCAACTCAAAACTTACATTATCCGGTTTCTCATATAAATAATATTGTTTCGAGGAATAGTTATAATCATTTAATTTAGAAAACTCCCCGGTG
>JABDAW010000198.1:0-454 GCA_013288905.1 Bacteroidota bacterium
GCCCCCGAAATCAGCAGCCTCCTGAATGAAGAAAGTCCCCTGCCGTACACCTTCGATGTGATAGATTATAACACCATCACACATCACGATTTGACAATCCAGATAAACCGAACAGGCATTGTTATTTATGACCGCAATTCATCGCTCATCCACCATTAATAAATCATAATAACCCCTTTGAAAATGATAAAAACACTTTCTGAAATTTTCTTCTCTGATACTATAAACCATGCAACCATACCGGAGCCCAAAAAGCCAATTCCGATTATATATTTATTAACCCGATTATTTACTAATTTTACATCCCTAATATAATAATATGACCATAACAGAAAACATAAAAGACAAACTTAAATCAGCATTACCAGATTTGCAAACCCGCTATCCTATTGCGAAGTTAGGCATCTTTGGATCAGTAACCCGTTCCGATTTTACCGACAAAAGCGATATAGAC
>JABDAW010000198.1:464-928 GCA_013288905.1 Bacteroidota bacterium
ATATAGACATTATGGTAGAATTTAACGGCGAGATAGGTTGGGAATTCTTTGACCTTGAAGATGAGTTAGCAAAAATGTTAGGTAGGAAAGTTGATTTAGTGGCTGATGGTGCGCCGAAACCCCACTATTTGCCGTACATACAAAAAGATTTAATCTATGTCTGAACACCTGCCTAAAGTATGTATAATTGATGCTCTGGATTCCATTGATGCCATTTTTGAATACTGCAAGGATTTGGAATTCGAGGACTATATGAACGACCGTAAAACCCGTGATGCTATCTACAGAAACATCGAAGTAATAGGTGAAGCAGCAGATAGGACACCACAATATTTCCAACTCAATCATCCTGAAATTCCCTGGCAAAAAATGCTTTCAACCCGCAATTCCATTGCACATGGCTATGATAAAATCAATGATAAAATAATTTGGAATATCATCAACAATTTATTACCCGACTTGAA
>JABDAW010000198.1:938-2110 GCA_013288905.1 Bacteroidota bacterium
TTTAAACGCAATACATACTTTTGCAACCTGAATCCAGAATACAATTTTGAAAATGATAAAAACACTTACTGAAATTTTCTTCTCTGATACTATAAACCATGCAACCTCTAAGCAAATCGCGAAGGGACGATTGGCTGGGAGGATTGACTACGTTACCTTTTATAGTGGATTGAAAATCCACGGCTCGGGGGACGAGATTGCAAATCTCAACCAGCGCATACGTCAAAGAATCCCAGAAGGACGAGGGTTTCGGAACATCCAGACCAGCGGGTGTTAGGTGCATTAATTTTAATCGGTTTTAATATTAACTGAAATATACAACCAGTATATCCATGTTAAAAAACTTATTACTAATGCAACATAAGGTAACCAAATAGCGAGTATGGCAAGCAGTGAATAAAGAACAAATCCATATTTTGCTCCCTTACTGTTTTCCTTGATATGTTCAATACCTATACTATCTTTTACTAATGGTTGTGGATATAGGATATATCTGTAGAGAAGATTCCATCCTATGTTATGCAGGATTGCATTGACGCAATAAAATTCAATGGCTGGCTGCGCATAGGGACTATTTAGATATTCTGCCATAAATGCTGTCGGGAAGGGAAAGAACATTACCGTGAATAGAAAGAAACCGTTTGCAAATTGAAATTTAGCGGAAGTTTTATCGAGGGCGCGAACAAGATTATGATGTCCTATCCAGGAAATAAGAATAATAATAAAACTCATGATAAGTGCAAAGAAAGAGGGCCAGAGTTTAATGATCGTATTCCATAAATCAGTGGATGAATGTATTGTCTCAAGTGGCGGCACTTTCAGGTCAATTATAAGAAGTGTTATTGCAATTGCAAAAACCCCGTCACTAAAGGCTTCGAGCCGAAAATTGCTATTATGAGACATTGTGAAATAAATTATTTTTTACGGGTAGCAAATTTAAATAAAAAACTTTTATCGTTACAAGGGATCTTGGTGAATATTCTTATGGTAGGAGGTTGAAAATCCGTAGTGAGGAGTGCTGTATGACACATATCTCGTGGCTCTGAAATTGCTGCCCTGCTGAAACCTTATGATGAAACGCTGATGGCAGCCTATACCGTGCAAAAGGATTTCAACAAGATACGCCATGAGGAGGGGAAGGTATTGCCGGTATTTGAATATTCGGAATTGCC
>JABDAW010000198.1:2120-2552 GCA_013288905.1 Bacteroidota bacterium
CCACAGCCCTTGCTGCACTTATGCCAACTATTGCGATTTTTTATTCCCTTATTGCAACTTCATTTTGGAATCCTCTCTTTATTGGCGCAGGATTAGGCTGCTTCGCTTTTGTAGTTTGGGGGTTTGTTCTTGCAGGTAAATATGCAAGATAGCAACAATAAAAATTATTTTACGAATAACAAGAATTTCAATCATTCTTGGGCAGGTATTGCCGGTATTTGAATATTCGGAATTGCCAGGGCTTTGATATTGTTTTGCTACTTTTGCAGGCTGAATCCAGAATACAATTTTGAAAATGATAAAAACACTTTCTGAAATTTTCTTCGCTGATACTATAGACCATGCAACCTCTAAGCCAGTCCCGTACGTACGCATTCGCGTCAAGCTAAGCGGCAAATTTGTTAATAAATTCGATTGCATTAGTTCTATCTC
>JABDAW010000198.1:2562-2820 GCA_013288905.1 Bacteroidota bacterium
ATCCAGAATACAATTTTGAAAATGATAAAAACACTTACTGAAATTTTCTTCTCTGATACTTTATCTATACAACCCTTTATCTTTCAAACTGCAAAGGTAATTCCGATTGTTTCTCATTTAGTAAAATAACTATTTTTGCCCCCCTAATATAAAAACACATCATGGACGGTGAAGACACACGCTGGAAAGAACGATTTCAAAACTTCGAAAAGGCATTCCTGTATTTTGAAAAAGCTATAGAACAAAAAACATATAATG
>JABDAW010000199.1 GCA_013288905.1 Bacteroidota bacterium
TATCTCACTTATGCAGAAAAACTTCCATTTGCAAATATCTCTCGTTCTACACAGGATAGTTTATTATACCAAAGTGCTGAACTCCGCTATATGAAAGGAGACTGCGACGGTGCGGTAGGAGATTTCATGAATTATATAAAAGATTTTCCTCAAGGATATTATGTTCTTAATGCAAATTATTATAAAGCAGAATGTGACTATACTGCCAAGAGATTTGATGATGCTTTAGTGGGATATAATTTTGTAAGTGCACAACCAAAGAATGGCTTTTCCGAGACTTCATTGTTGAAGGCTTCAAGAATTTATTTTGATGAAAAGAAATGTGATTCCGCCTTGATTAAATATATTAAGTTAGAAGAGTTTGCTGATACCAAACAGAATCAGGTCGAGGCGCAAACAGGGCAGATGCGATGCTATTTCCAAAGTGGAAACAATCTTAAAGCAATTGATAATGCACAGAAAGTAATGTCTAATGAGAAGTCTTCAAATGAGCTGATAAGTGAGGCGCATTTGATCGCTGGCAAGTCTTATATGAACTTAGATTCTATGAATAATGCCATCAAAGAATTCAATGCCGTAATCATCATTACAGAAAGTGAAATGAGTGCTGAAGCCCGTTATAATATCGCTGCGATTCATTTTCAAAAGAAAGATTATAAGAAGTCTTCGGATGTATTATTTGAGTTGATAAAGATGGTTCCATCTTATGATTACTGGATAGCGAAAGGCTTTATTCTATTGGGCGATGACTACATGATGATGGATGATGCATTCCAGGCAAAACATACCTGGCAAAGCATTATTGAAAACTATGAAGGTGCCGATTTGAAAGCAATTGCACAAAAGAAATTAGATGATTTGAAAAAGAAGGAAGAAGATCAATTGCCAAAGGAAAAGAAAGTGGAGCCGGAGAAAGATGATCAAGATAAATAGTAGTATGAATCACTTTGTAAGTCATAAAATGAATGAAATGATGAAATCAAAATATATAATCCTGATGATGGTATTGCTCTTTGCTGGCGGGCATACCTGCTTCTCGCAAACCAATAAAAAGAGACAGATGCCCAAGCAGAAAATTGATAAAGCAGTTAAGGCAAAGAATGATTCGACCATCGCTGCTACTGCTTCCGATACCATTACCAATGCCCCTATAAATTCACCTTCAAAAGTTACTGACAAGAAACAGGAAAAGAAAGATGTCAAGGATGAGGAAGTGGAATTATCAAGACCCTATCAGCCGACATTATCAGAAGGATACAAGATCAGCAACAGCCCTCAAATAGAACAGGCAAAGTTGGAAGTTCCGAAGATGGAATATTCAGTAACCCCCAAGGCTTTCCCTACGTGGTATGATGTTTTGCCTATTAATGCCGCTAAGAAGAAAGAAGAAAAACCAGAACCTCAATCAGGTAATATGGTTAAGTTAGGGTATGGGAATTATGATAATGCTTATGGAGAATTATTCCTGAATAATACTATTAATAAGGACTATTCCATAGGAGCGCATTTGAAACATTTTTCCTCTTCCGGACAAATTACTGACTATCCAAACAGTCAATTCAGCAATGACTTAATTGATGTTTATGGAAAGAGTTATATGGACAATGAAACAGTGTCCGGGGAATTGAATTACAGAAGGAATGCCGTTAATTATTATGGATATTATTACCCTGATTCAATATTAAATGGTGGTAACAATAAGCAAGTGTTTAATCTCCTCAATGCCCAAGTGGATTTCTTGAGCAGCAACATTGACAGGACAAAATTCTCCCATGATATCAACCTTGGTTTTTATTCTTTGGGAGATAATTTTGGTAGCCAGGAGAATGGATTTGCATTGAATGCTTTATTAAAATCTTCTCTTGGAAAAGGTCAATGGTTGACCGGAAATATCCTTGCTGATTATTCCGGCTTTAAATCTGATTCATTTGGAAATATATCAAGTACTTTAATTGGCATTACTCCTCAATATGCCTTTAAACAGGGCGATTTGAACATAGGCATTGGTTTCAACGGACAGCTTGAAGATAATGGAAAGAGTAAGGCACACCTGTATCCAAAGATAGATTTCAGTTATGCTTTTGCTGATAATTCTTTAAAGTTTTATGCCACCTTCACAGGGGAGACGGTGAAGAATACTTTCAAATCATTCGCGACAGAGAACCCTTTTATAAATACTCAATTATTAGCCCTTGAAAACACGAATAACAGGAAAGATATTTATGCTGGTATCAGGGGAAGTTTATCCAATTCGATGTCATTTAATTTAAGAGCAGGTTATAAGGATGTTGCCAATATGCCTTTCTATACCAGTTACTCAATTGGAGATATTCCACAAAACAAATTCTTGGTAAATTATGATACCTTGCAAGTGATTAATGGGCATCTCGAATTGAGTTATCAGCAAAGCGAACAGCTTCGGATAATTTTGAGTGGAGATTACAATCATTATACTGTGACTACTCAGCCTTATGCATGGTATAAACCCAATGAAACAATTAACCTGGGAATGGTCTATAACATAGATAAATTTACTATAAAATGTGATTTATCCTTCTTGTCAGACCGATATGCAAATCCCGGCTTCTTGTTTATTAATAATGCCCCGACTTCAATAGATTTAAAGAGTATTGTGGATGGTAATATTGGTGTGGAATATCATTATTCCAAGACACTTTCCTTCTTTGTGAACATCAATAATATTGCCAATTCACAATACGAATTATGGTATCTGTATCCTGTCCAAAGATTCAATCTTTTGGGAGGATTCAGTTTTGCTTTTTGATTAAAAGATCAGTCTGTTTT
>JABDAW010000200.1 GCA_013288905.1 Bacteroidota bacterium
CCTGCGTTGTTATTTAATTATGGAAAAGACGTACATAATTCACGGGTTGGGTTTGATGTCGGAAATTATTAGTAATTTTGTGCCTTAAAATAAAACAACATAAATAAATATGGGAATAAAACAAAGAGTTTTAACGGAGAAATATAATCTCCAAAAGGCAGAGGAAGAATTGTTTCTTTCTAACTTACAAGATTATTCAATTGAATATTCTGAACTATTCATTGATTCAATTCATTATATTTCAAAAGAGATTGAATTTATGGAATATAATAAAATCAAAGGCATTTTAACGGTTTATTTTCAACCAATTTTGTCTGAGCATTTTGAAGATTGGAAAATTGAAAATTTCATTAAAGCTAATGTTGAATTGTATTTAAATCTAACTATAATTCAAACAAATCATACCCCAGCGGGAACAACTAACCATATCAAAACATCATATAATTTATTTTAAATCAGGTGTTTGTATATTTGCGCTTTATTAATTCTAAATATTTAAGAATATGAAATCAAAACTTACCTTCATCCTAATACTAATTTTGATAACTGTGTTCACATCTTGCTTCCATACTGATTGCTCAAAGGATACACAAGCATATGAAGATGGTTATAATTTTGGGGAAACCTGTAGAATAACAGGTGCTGGAAATAATTATGATGCTTATGTTGACGGGGTGAATGAAAGTATGCATAAAATTGAATTTGTTAAATCCGATTGTCTATACGAAGGTTATGAAGATGGTTATTACCAAAAACAAAACAGATATGAATCAAGCGGTTCAAAGGAAGACGAAAAAAAGGTATCTGAAAATGAAACAAAGTCCAATGAAATAAAAGCTACTCCAGAAGTGAGTAAACCAACAGTGGCTTCAACTACTCCCGTAGTTCCTCCAAATAATTCAGATGTTTCATCAAATAATTCAGACGTTTCATCAAATAATGATGTTGTAAAGACCTATAATATTATATCAAATTACTATTCCGATATTAAAGACAAAAGTTTCAATGCTGCAAAATATTACAATGAAAGTGTAGTCCAGTTTATTAGTTATAAAAATATTTCCTGTAATGAAATACAGCAAAGGATTAATGAGAGTTATGGTGAATTTGTTAATAGCAAAGCCATTGTCGATAGAGGTTCTTTTACATTTATTAGGAATACAAACGGAATAAAATATTTTCAATATTCATTACATTTCACTTGTTATAGAAAATCATTGGCTAAAGGTGAAGAGTGTGATGTATTAATAGAAATTGGAGTTAATGATATTTTTAGGCTTATTTCATATAATGAGTTAAAAGTTTCAAATCTTAAATGGAATAAATAATTTTTTCTTCCTCCTTTTATGTATTACCCCACCTTTCTACACATCCATCCATCCATCCCCTCCCCCAATCAACAAGGAATAATTATGAATGGTGAATTATAAATTATGAATTAACCAACATTCATAATTTATAATTCATAATTCATAATTCTTTCACAGACCTTCTCGGCACAGAAGTCTATAAAGAAATGCTTCCTTCAATTGACAATTGTCAATTTATCAATTGACAATTTCAAAGCACGCATTTATTTCTATGAGCTAAGAAGCAATAATTCAAGCATACGAGGGAAATTTGTGAAGGAATAGTTATGAGTTCGGTAAATAATCTTACCTTTTTCAATCCCATTTTATTCGTCCAGTCCCACCATCATATTCCTTTGAACATCCCATAGTTTGAGATGGAAGCAGGAGATAATATCTTTTATCTTGAAGGAAGTAGTCTTGACTTTTTGAAGTTCGGGGATGCTTTCCATCACTTCGGGGAGGCGATAGAATGGAATGCGGGCATTGATATGATGAATATGATGATAGCCGATATTCGCCGTAAACCAACTCATCACAGGATTCATCACCATGAAACTGGAGGATTCCAAAGCTGCATGTTCATAGGTCCATTCATTGCGAACGCGGAAGGTAACGCCAGGGAAATTGTGCTGCACATAGAATAGAAAAGCTCCCATTCCACAAGCAATAAAGAATGGAATGAAGAAAGTCAGAAGGAAGGGCAGCCATCCGAGAAACCAGATCACACAAAAACCCAATGAATAATGCACCAGCAATGCAATGCCGCAATCTATATGCTTCCGCGGGCTGTTGCGGAAAGAATAGATGGTCAGGGAATACATAAAGATCGTGATATACCCAAACATAATAGTAATGGGATGGCGGCTGGCAAGATACGCGAATCGTGCCATCTTATTCATCTCCTTATACTTCACATTGGTCATGGTAGGGAAGGCGCCGACTTCTGAAACAGGCATCTTTGAATTGTGTTTGTGATGGAAGTCGTGAGACCGTTTCCAGATGCTTGGCGGGGCAAGGATATAGATGCCGAAGACGGTGAAGATACTATCTGCCAGCAACGATTTATTCAGGATAGCTCCATGCTGGTGGTCATGATATATTACAAACAATCGAACGATGACCAAGCCTGCCAAAATGCTGCACATGATCTTTGCCACCAGGTTAATATTCCAGTAAGTCCCTGCGAGTAAAGCTATTAATAAGAAGAGTGTGGAAAGGGTATAATACCAACTCAAGGTTCGGTTTTCTTTGGCGAATGGTTTGGTGGCGAGAATTAAATCTTTTCCTGATAACATTAAATTTGTAGATAATGCTGCAAAAATACGAAAGATTTCGGGGATGAGGATGTTAATAATCTTAATCCTCGTCTTGTTGCTGCTTCCCGGAGGTCGCAGTCACAAGACGAGGAATTGATAAAATTATAAATGGTGAATTATAAATTATGAATGT
>JABDAW010000201.1 GCA_013288905.1 Bacteroidota bacterium
TAAGCCTTGGCAATTCCTTGGGAATGCTTGGAACCAAACTTGGATATTATATTCAAATGTTTCAGAACTACTTCATGTCAGGAGGAGGCAGATTCCCATTGTTTGCAAAATTCACACAATGGTTTATCATCATCTTTACAGTAGTTGGACTTTTAATGAAATGGTTGGCAGGGATTGATTTCATTGATATATTCATCTTTATTTACTTCATTGTTCTCTTGTTTTATCCTGATATGCATTCCGGAATGAGGTTCCTCTTCCCAATATTTCCATTACTGTTTTATTACACTGTTTTTGGTTTAAGGATGATTCCTGTTAGATCTTTGATCATGCAATTTGTCGTCACTCTTTCTCTTGGATTATTTATCCTGATCCCTTATTCCTTCAGCCTTTCAAATAGTATCCAACATCAACATGAAACACTTCAAGGTCCTCAGGAAAAGGAATCTGTTGAGGCATTTGATTATATTAAAAATAATCTTCCTGCAGATGGTATTATTGCTTTTAACAAGCCGAGAGTTTTGGCACTTTATACAGACAGACAAGTGTATGCTTTCAGAAAGAAAAGCCCTAATGATATGGCTGAAAGATTCAAAGGTAAGAATGGAATTTATCTTCTGACATGTACCGAACTGCCTGATGAATCAATAGACAGCGCGATTATTAATTATCCCGAGCAAGTCAATTTGATTTGGAGTAATGCCAAGTTTAAATTATATTCATTAAAATAATTTAGGTTAACTTTGTCCTCTTAAAATATTCCATAAATAAAGATATGCTCACCGCCACCGCTGATTCCAGGAAAACCAATCTTTCATTATTCATCATATTTATGACGGTGTTTATTGATTATTTCGCTATGGGGGTTGCATTCCCGATCTTTGCATCTATCTATTTTGATGTGAAGCAAAGTATATTTGATGTTACTGTTTCATTATCAGAAAAAACGCTGAAGTTCGGGCTGATGGCGGGTTTCTGGTCGCTGGGGCAATTCATTGGAGCACCCATTCTTGGGGCATTATCTGATAGAATCGGAAGGAAGAAAGTCATTGCTTTTGCATTCACGGTGAATATCTTTTGTTACTTATTATTCGCCTTGGGGATATATCTTAAAGAGTATTACATCCTGCTCACCGCAAGGACTTTGGCTGGATTAGGAGGGACAAGTTTGCCGGTGGTACAATCTGCCATTGCGGATTATAGCACCGAAGAAAACAAAGCCAAGAACTTCGGAATAGTAGGTGTTGGTTTCGGGATGGGATTCATCGTTGGGGCTATATGCAGCGGGCTTTTATCTGACAACAACCTTGTGAGTTGGTTCAATGTTGCGACACCATTCTTCTTCATTGCTCTACTTTCATTAGCCAATGTTATTTTTCTTTTGATCAAGTTTCCTGAAATGAATCATGGCAATCCTCGAAGTATCATTTCTCCCATTACAGGCTTCCGAAATATCCGTACTGTTTTTGGGAATGGCGATCTCAAGAATATCTTTATGGTCATCTTTTTGATGAACCTTGGTTTCGCTTTTTTTATCATCTATTACCAGGAATATGCCAAGGTTAAATTAGATTTCGATGTCAAGACTTTGGGATATGTTATTGCATGGTTTAGTCTATGGGTAGGTATTACCCAGGGGTTGCTCATTCGCCCTATTACCAAGTATTTCACACCTGTGAGAGCCATGCTTATTTTCATGCCGGTCTTTGCATTAAGTTACCTGTTGATGCTTATTCCTACTGATTTTATTACTACACTTATCTGGTTCCCTTTCTTGCCAATTTTTCAAGGATTTGTTTATCCGAATTCCCTCGCCATCGTCTCCAATTCTGCCAGTAAAAACATTCAAGGAGAAATTATCGGAATCAATCAAAGTGTCATCTCTTTATCCTCCGCTATTCCCCCAATATTAGCAGGTTTTGTGGTGGCGCAACTGATCAGTTTCACCATGTGGCTGGGGGCTGTTTGCACCATTATTGCGTGGCTGGTATTTCTTAGCCACCATTATTCAAAAAAGAGATAAAGTTAAATATCTATAGACTTCCAGTCAATAATAACCTTCCACAATCAGAAAATACAGCTCCTCTCGGAGGGGAATGTTTGATATTTGGAAGGAGAGATTTTAATGTTGCTATATACTATAGGAGTGGGTTAAGAAATTTTTGGAATGATTAATAACTTCCAAAAACCCGAAAATCCTTCATTCTATAAAACTCATCGTCGAATCGCATTTCTTCCTTAAATTACAAAAAGCATTGATTATTAAGATTTTGAGCATATTAATGCGCGCTTTTTTGATCGGGTGAAAAAATTCCATCATATCGCCAAGAAATTCCATCATATCGCCGCGACATTTCGTCATATGCCGCGAACGCCAGGTGATATGACCAAATTCCGGCGTCTTATGACGCGAGCGTATGGTGATATGACCAGAGTACGGCGCAATATGACATAGGCTATTGGCGATATGACGAAACGCTGGCGCAATATTGAATTATCCCAGACACCTGATAAAACCATCAGGATTATCGGCATGAACCCAATGCCCTGCCTCACTGACGGTGCATAATACTGCTTGGGGAAATAATTTTATAATACCATTCCAATCTTCATCCAATATATAATTTGATTTCTCTCCTCGAATAAATAAAGCTGGCTTTAAAGATGGAGAATTGTTTAACTGGCTGATGCCAATGTTTTCAATATTGTTATGAAGACTTTGGAGATTAAATCTCCAGCCAAATTCAGAATCGGTTTTTCTGTAAAGATTTTTTAAAAGAAATTGTTTAGTAGGATTATA
>JABDAW010000202.1 GCA_013288905.1 Bacteroidota bacterium
AATAACTTAGCAATTCTATTATTTATACAATCTTTTCCTTTGGAGTAAGATTCAAATGCAACAATTGTTTTGCCTTGGCAGCAGTGATGGAAACTACAAGAATTGTCATGCATCCGCCAAAGATGACAGATGGAATAGTGCGCATTAATTTTGCTGCGAGACCAGATTCAAAAGCCCCTATTTCATTGGAAGAACCGATGAAAATACTATTCACCGCAGATACTCTTCCTTTCATGTTTTCCGGAGTCAATGTATGGACCAATGTATTTCTGACAATGACACTGACACTATCAAAAACTCCGCTAAGAATTAATAACATAAATGATAAAATAAAGCTTTTAGAGACCGCAAATGCTATCATGCAAAGACCAAAACCTGCAACGCTCCATAATAATTTTTTACCGGCGTTATGAGCGATAGGATGATATGCAAGATAGATTGCCATGATGATGGAACCCACAGCAGGAGCCGCTCTCAGGAACCCTAAGCCTTCCGCACCGACCATTAATATATCCTTTGCAAATATGGGTAATAAAGCGACAGCCCCTCCAAATAACACTGCAAACAAATCAAGGGATAATGCTCCAAGGATTACCTGGTTCTTGAATACAAAATGCAGTCCCTCTTTTATTTTTTCGCCCATAGATTGCTCGAAACTTGGCGGTGGCACCGGCTTTGAAGCTATCATACTGTATAAAATCAATGCCAAAGCAGTTAATCCTGAAACAATAAAATAGGTATCCCTGAATCCAACCAAAGCATATATTAATCCACTTAAAGCAGGACCCGCAACTGCTCCTGTTTGCCAGGCAGTACTACTCCATGATATGGCTTGCGGATAGACATTTCGATCAATTAATTGAGGCATGAAAGCAAAATTCGCAGGGGAGAAGAAGCCCCTTGCAATGCCGCTTAAAAGAATTATCAGATAGATAGGAAAAGTCGTAGAATTTAATAATCCGACATTTAATTCCATAGAGAAATAGGTAAGCAACAGGGAACATAACAGCATTCCTAAAACTGTTATTTGAATGATTCTTTTCCTGTTCATAATGTCAGCAACATGCCCGGCATACAACGCAACAACAATAAACGGAATGGCTTCTGCAAGCCCTATTAATCCAAGAGATAAAGGATCATTGGTGAGTTTGAATATTTGCCAACCTACAATAACTGCCTGTATCTGCGAAGCAATTGTAATGAATAATCTGGCTAATATAAATAAGCGAAATTCCTTTAATTTTAATACCGAATAAGGGTCTTGTTTTAATGACATATAGGATGGCAAAATTAAGAAATATCCAAATAAAACTCTTCTATACTTCTTAATTTATTGGAACACCATAAGGTTTAACTTTTTTCCTACTTTTGCGCCCTTAATATTTAAAAATATATGATAAGATTATCGAATAGGATTAACAATCTTGCAGAGTCGGAAACCATCAAGATGTCGCGAATCAGCAGGGAATTGCAGGCACAAGGGAACGATATTATTAACCTTAGTCTTGGCGAACCGGACTTTGATACTCCCACACATATTCGCGAAGCTGCCAAGAAAGCTATTGACGATGGATACTCCCATTACCCGCCAATATCAGGCTATCTGGATGTCAGGCAGGCTATCTCTGACAAGTTTAAAAGAGAGAATAATCTTGATTATTCCATTCAGCAAATCGTTGTTTCGACTGGTGCCAAGCAAGCCATTGCAAATGTTGTTTTAAGCCTTTTAAATCCGGGAGATGAAGTGATTCTTCCTGTTCCATATTGGGTGAGTTATGTTGAGATTGCCAAGCTGGCAGAGGCTAAACCGGTTTATATTCCTACTGATATCAAGCATGATTTTAAGATTACTCCAGAGCAATTAAAGGCTGCCATTACCCCTAAGACCAAGCTCTTGATTTATTCCTCTCCATGCAATCCTTCGGGTTCTGTTTATTCAAAGGAGGAGTTGAAAGGGATAGCTGAAGTCATTGCTTCTTATCCTGATATTTACATTATCTCTGATGAGATTTATGAGCACATTAATTTCATTGGAAAGCATGAGAGTATTGCTCAATTTGATTTCATTAAAGACAGAGTGGTTACTGTGAATGGTGTCTCAAAAGCCTTTGCCATGACGGGCTGGAGGATAGGCTATATAGGTGCGCCGGAATGGATTGCCAAGGCATGTGATAAGATGCAGGGACAGTTTACCTCTGCGGCTTGTTCCATCTCGGAGATGGCTGCCAAAGCGGCATTGAACAGCGATATTACCCCAACTAAAAAGATGTGCGAAGAGTTTCTCAAGCGAAGGAATTTGATATTGAATCTGATGAAAGATATTCCCGGAATCAAACTCAATGAACCCAAAGGAGCCTTCTATGTTTTCCCTGATGTGAGTTATTATTTCAACAAATCAGATGGCAATGAAACCATCCATGATGCCAATGAATTGAGCATGTACCTGCTTAACAAAGCGCATGTCTCCATTGTTTCAGGAGAGGCTTTTGGTGATTGTAATTGTATAAGGATTTCTTATGCTGCATCGGAAGATAAATTGAAGGAAGCTATTAAGAGAATCAAAGCAGCTTTAGAGAAGTTGAATTGAATATCTTGGGGAAATACCAGGATTGGATTCAATTAATTTTTCACAAATAAAAGTATTTAATATGGTTTCACCCTGTTCTCTTAGCCTCGCAAATTTTTTTTGAAAGCAAGGCAATTTCAACATCAATTAAATACAGATCATTTAAGAGATGATGAATAATTTCTAATACTAATAGTAACTGTTCT
>JABDAW010000203.1 GCA_013288905.1 Bacteroidota bacterium
ATGAGAATTGGATTAAAGAAAATAAAATCTTATGACCTCAACTCCCACCACTTTATTCCCCTTCAGGCATTATCACCGCTGGGTATGCCACCTGCCACATTGTATTTCTATAAACTCATAGATGAAAATAAAGAAATCATAACAATCGGAAAGTTAATTGCAGAACAGCATGAGTCCTCATATAACTCATACTTCATAACTAATAATTATTTCTTCAACTTCTTCATGATGCGAGAAGCAAAGATAAAGTCATTGAATTCCTTATTATCCACATCATAAATATCATGGTTGGAACCTTCGCACCACACTTTTCCCTGGTGAAGATAGACGATGTTTTCACCCATCTCGACCACCGTATTCATGTCATGCGTGTTGATGATAGTCAGGATGTCGAACTCCTTGGTGATTTCATCAATGAGATTGTCAATAACGATGGAAGTCTTTGGGTCCAATCCTGAATTCGGCTCATCGCAAAAAAGATATTTAGGATTCATGGCGATGGCACGCGCAATAGCAACACGCTTTTTCATACCACCACTTAATTCAGAAGGAAAAAGTTTGTTGACATTGGGAAGATTGACACGCTTCAAACAAAAATTTACACGATCTAATTTCTCCTCTTTAGTCATGTTAGAAAACATTGTCAAAGAAAACATAATGTTCTGCTGCACATTCAAAGAATCAAATAAAGCCCCGCCCTGAAAGACCATTCCAATCTCTTGGCGAATATGTTTCCGCTCCTTGAAATTCATGTCCGAGAAGTTGCGATCATCATATACCACCTGTCCTTCATCCACCTCATACAAACCCACCATACATTTGATAAAAACTGTTTTGCCTGAGCCGCTGCCCCCTATCACAAGGTTGATTTTTCCCTTCTCGAAGGTCACCGAAACATCATCGAGAACCTTCTTGTGAGCAAATGATTTGGATATATTCTTAACCTCAATCTTCATATCAATAATAGCTGGGTTAATACATAATCCAAGAATAAAATCAACACACTGGACCATACTACAGCTTTAGTGCTTGACTGCCCTACTTCCAGCGCGCCGCCTTCGGTATAGAATCCATGATAAGAAGAAACAGAAGTAATAACGAATGCAAAAACTACCACTTTTATCAAAGCAAATTGTACATTGAAAGTATCAAAATCCGTTAGCAATCCTCTCTTGAATTCATGTGAATTAATCAATCCGGTAACAGCTCCTGCAAGCCATCCGCCACCAATCCCAACAAACATAGTGATGAGAATTAAGAAAGGAAGAATCAATATAGCCGCGATGATCTTTGGCAAAACCAAGTATCCCGAAGAATTAATACCCATAATTTCTAATGCGTCAATTTGCTCTGTAACCCGCATGGTTCCTAACTGTGAAGCAATACTCGAACCGACCTTGCCCGCAAGTACCAAACAAACAACTGTTGGAGAAAATTCAAGAATAACAGCATCACGAGTAACAATAGCTATGGCATAAATCGGCACTAACGGACTAACAATATTATGAACACTTTGGATAGTCAGAACGGCTCCCATAAATACTGAAATCAAGACCGAAATACCCAATGAACCGTAACCTATATCAACCATTTCAATTTTTATCTGCCGAAAATAAACAGAGATTTTCTCAGGCTTAAGAAATAATCCCTTCATGAAAAAACAATAACGTCCTATATGATAAAATGTATGCATTTAATTATTTTTAATCGAGGCAAAATTAGCTTTTTAATTGAGAATGGAAGTCAAAAAGTTCAACAACAAAGTTTTAGTTTTGCAAGCTATAAGAATTTATTAAAATTGAATAAATGGATAGTAAACAAAGAGAACTTGAACACCATATTTTTGAAATAAAAAGTGATGATGATTTCAATGAATGCGCATTGAATATTTTCAGATTTCAGGCAGAGAATAATTCCGTTTA
Organism: Bacteroidota bacterium; assembly: GCA_013288905.1. GTDB lineage: Bacteria > Bacteroidota > Bacteroidia > AKYH767-A > JABDAW01 > JABDAW01. Next base: position 1,923 of record JABDAW010000203.1, read on the forward strand.
CAAAGAATATATAAAGTTACTCAAGGTCAATGTTGACGGGGTAAATAGTATTGAACAGATTCCTTTTCTTCCCATTGAATTCTTCAAATCTAATCAGATAATTACCGGAAATAATCCTGTTGAAATTACCTTTGAAAGTAGTGGAACCACCGGCAGTATTCCAAGTAAACATTATGTGTCCAAAGTTGGATTATATAAAGAGAGTTTCGGAAAAGGATTTGAATATTTTTATGGTAACCCTAATGAATATTCAATTCTTGCATTGCTTCCCTCCTATCTCGAACGACAACATTCTTCTTTGATATTTATGGTAAATGATTTGATTGAACAAAGTAATAATAAGGATAGTGGCTTCTATCTTCATACTACAAAAGATTTGGTTTCTAAATTGCAAGAAATAAATGATGGAAAGAAGAAGGTATTATTGATAGGTGTGTCTTATGCTTTATTAGATTTAGCAGAAGAATTTGAATTGAATTTATCGAATGTTATCATCATGGAAACTGGCGGTATGAAAGGAAGAAGAGAAGAATTAGTAAGAAAAGAATTGCATGAAATTCTTTGCAGGAGATTTAATGTTTCAAGGATTCATTCAGAGTATGGCATGACAGAATTATTATCCCAGGCTTATTCTAAAGGTGATGGGATATTTCAATGTCCTCCTTGGATGAAGGTCATGATAAGAAACATAAATGATCCAATGAGTTTTCTTTCAAACCAAAAGACAGGAGGCATCAATATTATTGATCTTGCTAATCTTTATTCATGCTCTTTCATTGCCACTCAAGACTTAGGAAAAATTCATAATGAGAAATC
>JABDAW010000204.1 GCA_013288905.1 Bacteroidota bacterium
TTCATCAGGTAATAGTTCATATTTATTGTCACTAATCTTTTTTGCATTAATCGGAATATAAGTCTCAACCCCATCAATTAAACGAACAAAAATAATTTTAGAACATGAAAGATTCAAGAAATCAAATCACCCTGAACACACAGATGTTCAGCAAGGGAATCAAAAGAATTCCTCTTATGGCACTCTGTTTAATGTTGCTTTTCAGCATTGGCAGCTCCACAAAAACAATGGCACAGGTACAAGTCGGTGTCAGTATTGCTCCACCATATTGGGCACCTGCATACGATGATGTCGAGCATGTGCAGTATTATTATCTTCCCGACATTGAGGTTTATTATGATGTTTGGAATCATGAATTCGTATATATGGAAGATGGTAACTGGATGTTTTCTGCGCAGTTGCCGCCTATGTATGCTAATTATGATTTCAACAATGCATTTGTGGTGGTGCTAGACAGGAATGTTCATCAGCCCTGGATGCACTTCCATTATTATGTGGCGCACTATCCGAAGTTTTATTATCGCACCACTTACCGCACCGAATGGGGCGATGCACAGCATCCTCTTCGCGGCTTTAATGAAAATGCAAAGCATATTGTTTACAGAAATACAGTTGAAAGGCGAGAGGAACCAAGACGCGAACCTGTGACCCGAGAAAAAGTAGTGCCTACACGTCAGCCACAACGAATGGAATATTATGGCAAAACAGTAGGGCAGCCCGTGAAAGTCGAGAAACAGATGACTCGCCCTCCAGTTCAAAAGAAGGAAGAACCAAGGAGATAATCTGTTGCTAAGAATAATCTAAAAAGTCCTGATGGGTAAACTGCTCATCAGGACTTTTTGTATTTATAGACTATAAGATATTTATGATTCTAATATCTCAACAAGTTCCATCCATCGAAGGGTCTTTTCTTCTAATGATTTAACAGCAGCATCAAGATCTTTCGACCAGTTTGCGAAGTCTGTATGAGTGCCTTTGCCTTCTATTAATTGGGCTGTGAGGGAATCTCTTTTGGTTTCTAATGCTGCTATCTCTTTTTCAAGATTAGCAAACTCTTGTTTCTCTTTGAAGCCTGCTTTTTTCTTCACTGTTTCCTTGGTTTGGCTGGCTATAATCTGTTTGGTTTTCACTTCTTGCTTTTCTTTTTGTTCCTTCATCGCAATGGAAGTTCTGTAGTCGGAATAGTTGCCGGGATAATCACTAATCACACCTTCGCCTTCGAAGACAAAAAGGTGATCTACGAGCTTATCCATGAAATATCTATCATGTGAAACGATGACCAACACTCCACCGAATTGCGAAAGAAAATCTTCCAAAGTATTCAAGGAAAGAATATCCAAATCATTGGTAGGCTCATCAAGAATCAGGAAGTTAGGATTCTTAATCAATACCGCAAGAAGATGCAAACGCCGCCGCTCGCCACCACTCAATTTAGAAATAAAAGTATGCTGCTTTGCCGGAGGAAACTGGAAGTAGGTAAGGAATTGCGATGCTGTGAGATGCTCCTTATTTCCATAAGGAATACTATCGGCAAAGGTCTTGACATAATCAATGATTCGCATATCTGTCTTGAGTTTCAAACCATCTTGAGAGTAATATCCAAAGACCACTGTCTCGCCCATTTCTACATTGCCGGTATCGGGTTCTATCTGTCCCATCAAAAGACGAAGAAGTGTAGTCTTGCCGGTACCATTGGGTCCTACGATGCCTATACGATCGCCTTTCTTGAAAACATAAGTGAACTTCCTGATAATCTTCTTCTCCCCAAAAGCAAAATTAAGATGCCGTGCCTCCAATATCTTAGACCCCAACCGCGACATCTTTATTGCCAAAGTCATCTGTTGTTCATTGAAGTTTTGCTTCGCCTTTTCTTCTACTTTATAGAACGCATCCACACGCGACTTCGCCTTCGTGCCGCGTGCTCTCGGCATCTTCCGCATCCATTCCAATTCCTTGCGATAGAGATTCTTCGCCTTACCCAATTCCGTATTCTCCCGCTCCTCTCTATCATTTTTCTTCTCTAAGAAGTAGGAATAATTCCCTTTGTAGGTATAGAGTTTTCCATTATCCAATTCATAGATTTCATTACAGACATTCTCTAAGAAATACCTGTCGTGAGTAACCAGCAAAATCGTTTTATTCAGGTCAATCAAATAATCCTCCAGCCATTCTATCATCTCCAAATCCAGGTGATTGGTAGGCTCATCCATGATCAATAATTCAGGTTCCTCAATCAACACTCTCGCCATTGCGACCCGCTTCCTTTGCCCTCCCGAAAGCTCTTTTATCTTCTGTGAAAGATGATGAATTCCGAGCTTCCCAAGTATCTGTTTCACCCGCGCCTCATAGTCCCAGGCTTGCAGGGCATCCATCTTGTCCATCGCCTTTTGCAGCAGCTCCTGGTCGCCATGATCTTCTATCAGCAATTCATATTCCCGAACCGCCGCCATCATTGCATTCTCTGCCTTAAACAAGGTCTCCCAGATAGTATCGTTCTCATTCAAATCAGGCTCTTGTTCCAGGAAACCAATCGTAATCCCCTTCCTGAAAGTTACGATGCCGCTATCCTGAACCTCCTTCCCGGCAAGGATTTTCATCAAGGTCGTCTTCCCCGTTCCATTTGCAGCCACCAATGCCACCTTCTGACCTTTGCTGATGCCCAAGGTAAGGTCTTTAAACAAATACTCATCGGCATACGACTTCGTAAGGTTCTCTGTTGTCAAATAAT
>JABDAW010000205.1 GCA_013288905.1 Bacteroidota bacterium
AGAAGCTTGATCGAAGAAATAAAGTCCTATTTAAAGTTGAGGAATATATCACTTTAAACGCAAACTGCTCCTTTATTACTTAATTCAATATTTTCCCCTTCCTTTTATTTAAAAATGTGATAAATCACAAAACTTGCTATGTATGCCAGCACGCCCATGTATGCAAATTGAAATACAGGGATTTTCCAGCTCTTGGTCTCGCGATAAACCACCGCAAGCGTACTCATACATTGCATCGCAAAGGCATAAAAGATCATCAGCGAATATCCCACTGCGACTGTGTAAGTTGGCTTTAATGTCTGTGGATTAATGTCTGCCATCATCTTTTCTTTGATGGATTCATGGGAATCTTCCTCACCCACGCTGTATATAGTAGCCATAGTGCCGACGAAGGCTTCGCGTGCTGCAAATGAAGTAATCAAAGCAATCCCGATTTTCCAGTCGAAGCCTAAGGGTTTAATGACAGGCTCTATTAATCTTCCAAAACTTCCAGCATAAGATGCAGCTATCTTTTCTGATTGAATGTGCCGTTTAATTTCTTGCGAAGTTAAGTTTTTGGTGAATTCTGTTTTGGAATATTTATGTTCGATATTTTTGAATCTATCCCCAGGTCCGAAGGAGGCAAGAAACCACAATACTATAGAAATAGCAATAATTACCTTCCCTGCATCGAATAAGAAAATCTTTACCTTTTCAATAATTGTAATTCCGATGTTTGACCAGCGAGGCATACGATAAACTGGCATTTCCATGATGTAATAACCTCTTTCTTTTGCCTTCAATACAAGACTCAATAGGAAAGCTGCGAATAAGGCAGTTAAGAATCCGATAAGATAAAGTGCCATCAATACCAAGCCTTGCAGGTTAATCGAATATAGAACATACCGGTTAGGAACGACCATCGAAATAAGCAGAGTATAAACAGGAATTCGTGCAGAACAACTCATCAATGGAGTAACCAATATTGTAATAGTCCTTTCCTTCCAGCTTTGAATCGTCCTGGTGGACATGATAGCCGGAACAGCACACGCCACGCCACTTACAAGAGGTATGATAGACTTTCCGTTCAAACCAAACTTGCGTAATAATTTATCCATGATAAAGCTAACGCGAGCCATATATCCTGTGTCTTCAAGTATGGCAATAAAGGTAAATAGAATCGCTATCTGTGGAATGAAAACCACGATGCCGCTTAATCCTGCGAAGATTCCATTCACCAATAAATCATTTACGAAGCCAGGAGGAAGGGCATTTTGGGTTACCTCACTTAGCTTCTGGAATCCTTTCTGCACCCATTCCATCGGTAATGTTGACCATGCAAAGACTGCTTGGAAGATCAGGAATAAGATTAATAAAAAGAAAACATATCCAAAAACTTTATGGGTTAGCAGCCTGTCCAATTTGCTTGTGAATTGTTTCTTCTGTTGAATATCTTTTTGAATAACAACATCCTTAATTACCTTCTCGGCAAGGATTTTATATCTCTCCAAAGTTTCTGTAGCTTGAAGGCTGCTGCTATTGAATTTATGTTCATCGAGGAAGGATTTAATAACTTCTTTTTTCTGTGGATTCTGATTAAAAAAAGGAATCAATTCATAGTTATTCGCAATCTGGAATGCAACATAATCACTGTTCACATGAATGGTCTTTTGAATCAAATCAACAACCTCCGGTGCAAAGGAACGGATATTAATGAAGTCGGCACGAGGTGCTGTAAGATCTCCTGATATGGCTTTTTTCAGTTCATCAATACCAATTTTCTCACGGGCATTAATGGGAATTACTTTGATGCCTAATTTCTTTTCAAGCATCGGAATATTTATCTCCAAACCCTTCTTCACTACCAAGTCCATCATGTTCAAAGCAAGAACAACCGGCGTCTTTAAATCAATGATTTGAGAACAAAGAAACAGACTCCTTTTAAGATTGGAAGCATCCGCAATAACCAATGTTACATCAGGGTGCAACGGGTTCCGTGGATCGCATAAAAGCTGGAAGGTAACATGTTCATCCATAGACTTGGGATATAAACTATAAGTACCCGGCAAGTCAATGATTTCTGCATCAATGGTATTACCTTTAGCATCTGATAATTTACAATAACCAGTCTTCTTATCAACTGTAACGCCCGGGAAATTCGCAACCTTTTGATTCAAGCCGGTTAAGGCATTGAAGAGAGAAGTCTTCCCGCAATTGGGATTCCCGACTAAGGCTACTTTTATCTTTTTGTTCTCCATTAAATTTATCTAATCTTGAATAGCAACAATCACTGTGCAAGCTTCATCTATTCTTAAACTCAACAGATACCCAGAAACAGAAATAGAAATTGGGTCACCTAGCGGAGCCTTACATTCAAGGATTACTAACTCACCGGGCACGCATCCCATCTCCAATAATTTAAGCGACATCAATTCATCAGTAAAAGAAACAATCAAGGCACTTTGCCCGACTTTCATTTTATCCATGCTGATATTTTTATCCATTATTATAGTGATTCAGTAATTATTATCCAACGGCACAAAACTTCATACGTTTTATTTATTGACCAAAGAAATAGAATATTATTTAATCAAGAGGTATGAGCGACCTTCTCCGATGTATTTACTTTGCCAAACTTAGGGCAATCACAGCCTTTCTTGAAGAGCCCGCAACTTGTT
>JABDAW010000206.1 GCA_013288905.1 Bacteroidota bacterium
GAAAGGATATAGCATTTAATCTTTTACTTTTTTCTATTGGTCAACCATATGAAAAAACTAAATTAACAGATGAGGAACAATTGGAATTATATGAAATGTGGGGAAATAATTTTCATACATCTGAATGACCCCAACTCCCACCACTTTATTCCCCTTCAGGCATTACCACCGCTGCATAAGCCACCTGCCACATTGCCCGCTCACCCTCTCTGTGTACTCCTATGTTGAATAAGAAAGAAGTTTATTTAGAAAAGTCCTACGGTCTATCATAATCTTCTATCATTTTTATGGCTGCAAATATAATATAAAATAAGTCTCCTATAAGCGGTCAAATAAAGCTTTATTTGCTGCAAGATCTCTTTCATACTATTATAAATCAATACTCGTAAGCTCTGTAAAGCAGACACTCGGAAGGCCGCAAACACAGATGAACGTTGAGTATTGTTAGAATTCATTTTATATTAATTTCAGTTTTCAATTATCATATTTTATTAATTTTGCTTCATCAGGTGAAGCATATCAACGCTCTGCTGGAGAGCAACGTTGTAAGGAATAATCTGATCCGATGGAATGAAATTGGGAGTTAATTCAGCTCCCTTTTTCGTTTCTTGATAATATTTCATTCTGTCGGACATGCCTAAAAAAATCTCAACGTTTACTGAACCTTTCCCAATACATAAGCCTTTTGATTCAGTAAAACGAATCGTATCCTTGCCAACAATTTCCTTGCTATTTTGATGATAGCTTTGTTCGGCGGCATTTTTTTACAATATTCCTTGTAACACATCAACAACGCCGGGTCTTTTCTGATTGCAATCCACGAACTTTCTATCAACGCTTCTCTTAAAGAAGCATTACCACGATTGGTTATTTTGCCAACATAAATACTATCTCCACTACCATGAATCTTAGGAGTAAGTCCCACATATCCGCATAAATTATCCAAATGTTTAAACCTTTTAATATCGCCTAATTCCGTCAGAAAAACCATAGCATTCGTAGGACCTATTCCAGGAACACCGCAGAGAAGTTTTACATTATTAATATACCTTGGTTCTTTGGACAAAGTACGAATTTCAAGAGTAGCTTTTACTACCTGTTGCTTCGCCAATTTATAGGATTCTATCAACAGCAGCAATGTTCTTTTTCCAGACCCTGAAGGGAATTCTATTCCTTCCATCCAAGTAATAAATTCTTTCGACCAATAAGAAGACGCTTCGTATTTTTCAGGAATAGCAATCCCATGAAAAGCCAGATGTGACTTGATTCGCAGCTTACAGCGCGTTTGATCATGAACGAGCCGATCACGAAGCCGGACAATACTTCGGTCCTCTTCCTCCTGATTCGTTGGAATGTAAATTGGTGTCAAATTATTTCCAGATAATGTGACCGCTAATTTACGACAATCCCGTTGATCCGATTTCATTTGTTTTTCTTTGGCATTGGTCGGAACATCAGCCGCATGAACTACCATACAACTGACACCCAATTTTTCCAATTCCCTTTGCGTCGAAAAACCTGCAAAGCCAGATTCATAGACACAACGATAAGAAGCATCAGGATAATTTGATTTCAAATGTCGAGCCAAGATTTCCGGAGACGGAGCTTGCGAAAACTTACGCAGTTCCATGCTTTCGTCGCGAATACAAACCGACCAACTCTTCTTATGAACATCAATGCCAACAAAGATCATTTGATCTTTAAAACTTAAATTTTTAATTTCATTTTCCATTTTATTTCTTTATTAAGTGTAACATATTTTCTAAATTTAAACTTTTCTAAAGAAACTTCTTTCTTATTCAATCATAAGGTCTCTGTGGTTAAATTTTATTCCTTTGAATCTTTGTTAATATCCCGTTATAATCATTTACCCACAAAATTCCCAGAAAAGCCTCATTTATTAATGATGAAGAATAATTGCTTTGCAGGTTTGATAAGGGTTTTTTGTGTTTTATTTTGTAAGTTTTTTTGGTAGCTTTTTCTGGAATTTTTGGGAAATAGTTCTTGAGAAATTTTTTAAGAGGAAATTTTACCACGGATTTCTTGGATTCCCACTGAAAGCAAAGGAAGGAGGAATATTTCTTCAACTAATAATCTGGTCATGTAAAATCAATTATTTATTTTCGCCCTTTCAAAAGGATATGCTTGTATTGTTATGAATTGGCGAATCATTCCACTGCTTCTCTTGCTGAACTTGGTTCAGGTGAATTCCTTTTCGCAAAACGAAAAGGTAATAGATTCTCTCGAAAATGAAATTAAGAAGTTTGAAGCTTTTAAGAAAGAACTGGGAAACAAGGCAATGCCATTGATGGATAGTACAAAGGTAAATATTTTGATTAATATATGTACGCTTTGCTGGAGCTATGACCATGAAAAAGCAATGGATTATGCGAAGCAAGGTTTGTCTATATCAGAACAGATAGGTTATGCAAAGGGTATAGCCAGTGGTTATAACTGCATTGGCGTTGTCAATGCTTTTTCAGGAAATAATTTACTGGCAATAGATTTTTTTAAAAAAGCATTGAAGATAAGAGATAGTATTGGCAATAAAGGAGATGTTGGCATTTCTTATATGAATATCGGGATTG
>JABDAW010000207.1 GCA_013288905.1 Bacteroidota bacterium
TTTATTAGTGTCCTTTAGTTTGTTATTCTCAAATCATCCGTATCATTTTTTCTATCATTGTAGTTATCATTAATCCACAAATCGATAAATAAAAACAATGTACATATTCTTTTTAATTTTAATCATTATAATTGCAATTATTGGATTTGTAAATTCAATCAATAACATTAAGAAACCCAGAATTGTTTTTGATAGTTTGCAAGATTTTAAAGCTGATAATTACTTTTTATCAACCTCTTTTGGACTTTCAATTGGTTTTGACAACCAAAGAAAAAAAATCTGTATTCTTGACAAAATGAACAAACCTGTAATCTTTGATTATAGTAAAGTTTTACAATGTGAACTAATAATTGATGGTGAATCAGTATTAATATCATCAACATCTGGGACTATAGGGAGAGCATTATTAGGTGGAATTCTTGGTGGTGGAATAGGTGCAATAATTGGTGGAACAACAGGATCAAAAACTAAGAAAGAAAATATAAGTAGTATTGACTTAAAAATAATTGTAAATGACATTTCAAATCCTGTTTATAGAATCAATTTCTTAAACATAAAAACAAAAAAAGGCTCTATCATTTATAAACTAGCATATTCAAATGCTGAAAAATGGCATGGAATAATGTCAGGATTAATAAGACAAGGAAATGATGATGAAAAAGATATTATTAAACCAGTTGATAATTTTTCAATAGCAGACGAGATTAAAAAATTAAAAGAATTAATGGATAATGGTGTTATTACAGAAGAGGAATTTTCTAAACAAAAATCAAAACTTATTGACGATTAAACCGGACATGTAGGCTTTTTCAGCCTTCCTGTATGATTGCCCGTTTATTAATCATAATACCTTCTTAAATACAACATTAAAAAAACTTGCTACCATACAGGAAGGCTAAAGCCTACCTTCCGGTTTCATTCTTTCATCGTTTTTATGAGCGACCCCTTGGGAGCTGCATCAAAACGAAGATGATAATTATTAAGCCCGAAAGGATTCGTATCTTTGCAGCCATATAAAAATATACCATATTGGAAGAAAACGATATTCGTTGGCAACAAAGATTTGAGAACTTTGAAAAAGCAATGACTTTTTTAGAGCAAGCCATGAGGATTGAACACCCTGATATTATTCAGAAAGCCGGGATGATTCAATTCTTTGAAATGAGCTTTGAATTAGCTTGGAATACCTTAAAAGATTACTTGGAAGGAGAGGGTTTTATTGAAATTAATTCTCCAAGAAAAACAATCAAAAAGGCTTTTGAAATTGGATTTATAAAAGACGGTCGTGCATGGTTGGAGTTATTGGAAAACCGGAATCTTACTTCTCATACTTACGACCAGGAAACGGCTGATTTAGTTGAGAAATTAATTCATGAAAAGTATTATCCAATGCTTAAAGAGTTGTTCGACGCATTTAAAGTTTTAAAAAATGGATAATAAATTTGGACTGCTTCAAGAAGATATTGATGCAATTATCAGTATCCTTAAAAGCGAAGATGCAATAGAACAAGCCATCATCTTCGGAAGTCGTGCAAAAGGAAATTATAAGAATGGCAGCGATGTGGATATTGCCATTAAAGGAGAAAAGGTGAATATTAATACCATTACACATATACTTTATTTACTCAACGAAGAAACCATAATGCCATATAAATTTGATATTCTGAATTATAATACTATTACAAATCAAGCATTGATGGAACATATTGACAGAGTTGGACAAATTTTGTATTCTCCTTTGTGACCAAGCGTCTTAGAGCTGCCCCCTGCACCGTTAGTTTGCATCATTATTCATCCTGCAATTATATTCATAAGAATGAAACCTTCCAGCAGAGGGGGGCAGCAGAAAGGATTCATTCTTTCATCGTTTTGAGCGACCCCTTGGGAGCTGCATCAAAACGAAGATGAGAATTATTAAGCCCGAAAGGATTCGTATCTTTGCAGCCATGAAATCAAGATTATATATTGACAACTCTGTGATAGGAGGATATTATGATGATAAATTTATGGATGCTACAAGAGCGTTTTTCGATCGTATTATCAACAAGGATTTTAGTATTTATTTCTCGGAAGTGAATGAAACGGAATTGGTTCTTGCGCCGCAACGTGTCAAGGATGTGAAGAAATTAATTCCTGAAGATTGTTTGAAATATCTTGACCTTAATGCTGAATCAAAGGAACTTGCGGATACTTATGTAAGAGAAAAAGCATTGGGAAAAGCAAGTATGAATGATGCTTATCATATCGCAATTGCATCAGTGAACAGGCTTGATTGCTTGGTGAGTTGGAACTTCAGGCATATAGTGAACTTTGACAAGATTAAATTATTCAACTCTATTAACCTTAAATCGGGTTACCCAATAATTGACATTCGTACACCATTAGAATTTTTAAAAGATGAAAACTAAAAAGGAAAAAGATTTTGACTCTGTAGCATTTTTCAGAGCTATCAAAGAGAAGTTAGCCGCCAAGATGGAAGGCATGACTCTGGAACAACAAAAGGAGTTTATGTGGAAAGTAAGAGAAGGAAAAATTAAAGTAGTGTAATCCATCTGGTCGGTATTCGGTGACCAAGCAACCTGACGG
>JABDAW010000208.1 GCA_013288905.1 Bacteroidota bacterium
AGCGCACTTTGCCTCGACTTGTTCGGCGGGAGGTTGTTGGAGAGAAAATTGTATCTTTAAATTTGTTTCATGACATTGAACATCCAACGGATGCCGAATTTGTCGAGACAAACGCCCCAGTAGCCCCAGAATTCGTCATGGGGCGCGACGTTTTCACTGCCTCCTTGGGAGAGGGCATTGTATAATTTGTCGGCTTCTTCTTTGGTATCGGGTTCAAGCTGGATAGTGAAGTTGTTGCCTACCTTTAGTTTATGTCCCATGCTTTCAAGCATATCGGTACCCATAATGTTTACGCCTCCCAAAATAGGTAGGGATACATGCATTACTTTATTGCGTTCTTCTTCTGAAAGGGGCGGCATACCAGGGTGTGGTGGTGCATCTTTCAGATACATAATCGGGGCTGCAAATTCTGTATTAAAAACAGTTTTGTAGAAATTAAAGGCTTCTTCGGTGTTGCCCATGAAGTTTAGATAAATGTTTGTTTTTGCCATTTTACTTTTGATTTAATTGTTTGGGATAATTATTAATTATTGGGGATGCGAAGGTATAAATTTTTTGTTATTTGGGAATTATATTTATTTAAAGAAAAGGATTAACAATAGTCAATGTTTTTTCTATTACCAAACCGTCTTGCATGTCTTCGGAATAGAGGGTTTCACAATTGTTCTCTATGGCAGTGGCTACAATCAAGCTATCCCACCAGCCAAGTTGGTATTTCTTTGAGAGGATGAATGCGGATTCGACTGTGGATATTTTTATTTGTACTACCGTAAGTTTGTCAATTAATGTTTTGCCATGAGCAAAGGATTCTTCTTTTGTAAAATTTAATTTCTTGAGACAGACATTGACATTTTCAGCTATAACTTGAGTACTGATAATTAAATTAGGCATCAACAGGTACTCTGCTTTCGTTTTTTTTGTAGGGTATTTATCTACAAGATAGACAAGAATATTTGAGTCTATAAATTCGAGTTTATCGGTCATAAAGCTCGTCTCTGTTGAATTTGAAATTGGTTAAATCGGCTTGGTAATTTGCATAGAAATCAATGATAGATTTGCGGTATTCATCTATGTTAAACTCTTCCTTAGCAGTAACTGCATTCATATTTTTTGCATTTTATTGGGATGTAAAATTACAAAAAAGAAAGTTGATTAAATTATGCGGTGCATCTTTTCTTTCATCGCAGTGTGACCACCTTTTCCGGGGTGCTGCAACACGACGATGAAGATTATTTTTATGATTTATTCCGTAATGGTTATGTTGATTTTTCTGTCTGCGGGTCTGAAATACCAGGATACTATTATAAAAATTGTTTGGAATAGTGGTCCGAGAATTGCCTTGATGGCATAGTCTCCGCTTGCCAGATGCGAGATCAGTGCACCGGTCATTAGGAAGAAGAAGCCTGCATACGCCCATTCTTTTACCAATTTGAATCGTGGAATTAATACTGCTATTACTCCGAGGATTTTCCAGGTGGCGAGGATGCTGATGAAATAGTCGGGGTAATTTAATGGTTTCATTATTTCAGCGATTGCATCTGTGTGCATCAATTGCTGAATGGCACTTGATAACATGCCTACAGTAAAGAGGGCTGTGGCTACCCAATAAATAATTTTGTTTCTCTTTTCCATAGTATATTATTTTAATTTGTTTATGATTTCTTGAATTCTGTCGTGTGCCATGCTTATGCCTTGTGCAAAGGGGAGCTTGAGGACTTGGTCTCTTAATGCTGTGGATTCATAAATCACGTGCATGTTGAGTTTGCTGGTGTCGTCTGTGAGTTTTTGGAATTCGTAAATCTCAAGCTGGACACCAAATGGGGCATTCTCCATTTCAAAGGTGCGAGTGATTTTTTGGTTGGGAATGAACTCATGGATTACGCCATTGGAGCGGAAGACGACCTTTCCGTTTGCATCGGTTGATTCCATTTGATAACTGCCATGTTTCTTGCCTTCATACTTCAGCACTTTGGCTGTGGAATAAGGGTTTGACATCCATTCCTCAACAAGGTCGGGCTGGGCGAATGCTTTAAAGAGTAATTCTACTGGGAGATCAAATTCTCTTGTGATTACTAATTCTTGTTTGCCTTCTTCGGCATTGACTTTTGTTTTCTGTTCCATATTATATTATTTTTTTGATTTGATTTTCTTCATTGTGGATTCTAATTTATTAAACCTGTCGTCCCATAGTTTGCGGAAGGGTTCTATGAAGTCGGCGACTTCTTTCATCTTTTTTGCATTGATGTGGTAGTAGATTTCTCTGCCAGATTCTTCTTGTTTCAGCAACTGGCATTCTGTCAATATTTTTAAATGCTTTGATACTGCTTGTCGGCTGGTATCAAAGTGTTCTGCCACTGCATTTGGTGTCATTGACTGTAGGGCAATCAATGCTAATATCGCTCTGCGTGTTGGGTCTGCAATTGCCTGGAATACGTCTCTTCTCATTGTTTTTATAAAGTTATATGCAACTAATCGGCTGCAAATATACGCAATTATTCGGTTGCGCAAATATTTTGACATATTTTTTTCGAGAGAGTAGCTCATGGTATG
>JABDAW010000209.1 GCA_013288905.1 Bacteroidota bacterium
TTTAAAATCTTTATCACAATATTCAATAAGATGAAATAATACTTTTAGCATTTTTAATTCCAAACGGATTTTATGAAGCGTGTCTTCCACAGGTAAATTTTTGTACTCTTCAAGATGCAGTTCCAGTTTCTTAAAATGCAAATTACTATATTTCATGAACACATTCATAAATCATTTTTGCAACAAAACTTTTGCCATCTTTTCTCCTTTGAATAAATCCTAAAAAAGAAATAAGTTTTACCCATGTCCAAAATTATACAGGAATGTCCCATGTTTCAATGACTTTACCCATTTGAAAAAATGATGGAAATCAGGGAAGATTTCTTGTATCACATTTTCATATCCCGAAAATAATACATCTTTGCAATCGAATTAATTAAATAAATATAAATTAACGAATCATGGCAATAGTAATCTTAGGAATCATAATCGTAATAGTCGGTTATATCGCAAGTAAATCGAACGAAGCGATTTATAAATATGCAAGTCAGATAAAATTAATCGGCATTATCATCGTGTTGGTGGGGCTTGGAGTCTCTTGTATCAAACAAATTGGTGCTGGTGAAGTAGGTGTTCAATCTTTATTCGGGAAGGTTGAAAGCACTACGCTTAATAGTGGTTTAAATTTTATTGATCCTCTTGTTGAGGTAACTATCTTTGACATCAAGACACAGAATTATACCATGTCTGCGGTTCATGATGAAGGCGATAAAACAGGAGATGATGCTATTCGTGTTCTTACAGCAGATGGGTTAGAAGTCATCATTGATCTGACCGTCCTGTATAGGGTTCTGCCTACCGAAGCTCCAACAATTCTTAGGGAAATTGGTGCCGATTACAAGAATACTATTGTTCGTCCAATTACTAGAACCAAGATTCGTGACAATGCAGTTTATTATGATGCCGTGTCACTTTATTCCAAAAAGAGAGATGAGTTTCAGGGAAAGATATTCAAGGATATTTCTGAAAACTTCACAAAACGCGGCTTGGTTTTGGAACAATTGTTAATCAGGAATATCAACCTTCCTGCATCTGTCAAGTCCAGCATTGAATCAAAGATTAATGCAGAACAAGATGCTCAAAAAATGGAGTTTGTTCTTCAAAAAGAAAAGCAAGAAGCAGAACGTAAGCGTGTGGAAGCCCAAGGGATTGCTGACTATCAGAAGATCCTGAGCACAGGACTTAGCGATAAGCAGCTTCAATATGAATCTATCAAAGCTCAAAAGGAAATTGCTCTTTCTCCGAATACCAAAGTCATTGTCCTTGGTGGCAAAGGAAACAACCCAATAATCCTTGATGGAAAATAAAATCTTAAACTGATTTAATTTTATAGAAATAAATTATGAAGTCATTAAAGAATTTTTTAAAGAAATTTACTTTCAAAAGAGTAGGGATAACCCTTGTTGTTATCTTTGTTGTGATGCAGGCATTCAGAATTGACAAAACGAATCCTCCGATAGATCAGACAAAGGATTTTATTGAAGTTAATAAACCATCGCCTGAAATTGCAAGTTTGATCAAGAGTGGTTGCTATGACTGCCATTCCAACGAAACTGTATATCCCTGGTACACCAATGTCGCACCTGTTTCCTGGTGGATAAAAGATCATATCAACGAAGCCCGCAGACATCTCAACTTTAATAACTGGACAACTTATAATTCCAAAAAGCAAGACAAAAAGCTTCGCGAATGTGTTGAGAATATCAATGAGGGAGATATGCCGATGGATTCCTATACATGGATGCATAAGTTATCTGACTTGACGAAAGTTCAACAAAAAGTTTTGACAGATTATTTTAATTCACTCCGTACCCATGAAAGTGGCGAAGGGAAGCCTAAAAAGTAATCTTTCTTAAAGATTAATTCCACCGGAAACCTCAATCCTTTGTCCGCTAATCCAGTGGGCATCCTCGGAACATAGGAAAGCAACGACTCCACCAATGTCTTCAGCCTTTCCTGTTCTGCCAAGGGGAGTGATGGAAGCGATTCTTTCCTTCACTTGAGGATTATTTCGGATAATTCCATTATTAAAGTCGGTTTCGATACCACCAGGCGCAACGACATTGGCAGTGATTCCGCGTGGACCAACTTCTTTTGCAAGATATTTTGTGAAAACTTCGATAGCACCTTTCATGGCTGCATAGATGATGTATCCCGGATTTGCAAAGCGAGTTGTGCCACTTGAAAAATTCACGATACTTCCATTGTCATTTATCATTGACAAACATTTTTGGGTCAGGAAAAAGACTCCTTTAAGATGAGCATTTATGATCTTGTTATGCTTCGCTGGTGGAAACATGTCTTTCATTGGAGTGTCGCCAGTTTTGGTGAGAGTCAACTCTCCACCAAAACAGCTTTGATAAAATTTCATAGCCTCGGCACAATTGCCGTCAAATAGAAGAAATGGTGTACAATATAACATATTTTTTCCTCCTTTCAATATTATATTCTGACTCATGGAAGATGATTCTCATAGTGCTCGCATTGAAAGCACTCTGCAAGGAATCA